>CAZITH010000069.1:0-6723 GCA_964542125.1 uncultured Gammaproteobacteria bacterium
AAAATGAAAATATAAAAAGATAGGGTGATAATTTTGACATTGTTATATGTATTCATAATCTATGGGATTATATATGCAGTTTGGAAGGCTTTTTTTTCTTTGAAAAAACCAGGAATATTAAAAATCGGTATTTTTAGTTTTCAAGATAAAAAAGTTGACGTTGTCATAGTAACAGAAAAAGTTGTTTTTTTAGGAGAACAAACTATTGTGCCAGTAATTTTAACTAATATAGAGACTAATAGTTCTACACCATATTTTTATTCTTTCAAATATGATTTGTTTGCGAATGCTGTTTTTGCAATTAATAAAGAAGCCTTTTTTGGAGAAGAAGAATTTAAAAAAGTTAGGATAAAAGCAGAAGTTGGTGAAAGAATTTTTAAATATGGAGTTTCTAAAAATTGGTGGAGCAGAGCAGGAGTTCCAGAAAATATGCCAGTAGGGGAACCTGGTGGGCCTGATTCAGAAGTTTTTTATGACTTTGAAATCAAGCATGACAAAAGTTTTGGAGAAAAATGCCATGTAAATTGTGACTGTGGAAGGTATGTAGAAATTGGTAATTCTGTTTTCATGCAATATATTAGAAAAGAAAAGGGGTTTGAAGAGCTTCCACAAAAAAATGTAGATTTTGGCGGAGGACTAGAAAGGTTAGTAGCGGTAACTGAGGGAAAAACTGATATGTTTGAGACCTCACTGTTTTTCCCAATTATTTCCTCAATTGAAAAAATTACCTCTAAAAAATACACAGAAAATAAGCGCGAAATGAGAATAATAACAGATCATTTTGTCGCAAGCGTTTTTATCACTTCAAATAACGTTACTCCCTCAAATAAAGAGCAAGGATATATTTTGAGAAGGCTTATTCGCCGCGGACTAGATCACCTACATTCTTTAGGAAGTCAAAATCCTGAAGAAATTATCCATTCAATAGTTGAATCTTATAAAGATACGGATCCAGAACTTGTAGAAAAGTTTGAATACATTAAAAATACAATTTTACAAGAAGTTGGAACGTATAAAAGAGCTTTGGATGAAGGAAAAAGAATGATTGAAAAAGAGCTTTCTAAGGGTAAAAAAATTGGAGATGAATTACTGGGTTCAAAAGAAATTTCAGCTGAGCTTGCATTTAAGGCAATCACTTCATTTGGTCTTGGGCCTACACAGCTCATGAGTTTAGGGTATACGTTTAATGAACAAGAGCTTGCAGAGCAGATAAAAGCGCATCAGGATCTATCAAGAAAAGGTGCGGAGCAAAAATTTAAAGGTGGGTTAGCGGATCACAGTGAAAAAACCGTGATGGGGCACACTGCAACCCACTTAATGCATCAGGCGCTTAGGGATATGTTTGGAACTGATGTACACCAGTCAGGAAGCAACATCACTTCTGAGCGTGTACGGTTTGACTTTAACTTTAATAGAAAATTAACACAGGATGAGCTTGATACTCTTGAAAAAACAGTGAATGAAAAAATTAAAGATAATTTACCAGTTCACTTTGAAATGATTCCTACAGAAAAAGCTAAAGAAATGGGCGCGATAGGACTATTTACTGATACATATGCTGAAACTTCAAAAATTTATTTTATAGGAGATGAATCTTCTAGCACGGGAACTCCAAAAGCCGCATACTCCCTGGAGTTTTGCGGTGGGCCTCATGTAAATTTTACAGGTGAGGTGAAAAGGTTTACAATAATGAAGCAAGAGTCTTTAGGACGAGGCCAACAGAGGATCTATTCTAAAGTTGGTTAGACAGTAGACACTCGTGAGTATTAGCAATATTTTGTATTTCTGCTATTCACTAGTCTCTATTCACTAATCACTATTTATGAAGCTGCCATTCCTTCAAAAAAAACAAGACAATAAAGAGTTTTTCCTAGCACTCATCCTGTCTTCAGGGAAAATTAGCTCAATTTTGTTTGAAAAAACTGGGGAAAGTTTACTTATTGCCGGAACTCACTCAGAAGAATTTTCAGAATCTTTGGAATCTATTTCATCCGAAAAGCTTGTGGAGCTTGCGGATATTGTTATTTCAGAGGTTGAGAAAAAAATTCCGGTTGGATTTAACTTAGAGAAAACTATTTTTGCGGTTCCTGTCGGTTGGGTTGAGGAAGGGAAAATAGTTAAAGACTATTTACTAAAACTTAAAAGTCTTTGTGAGTCCTTAAATCTCACACCTATTGGATTTATTGTTTCAATAGAGGCGATTACTGCATATCTTCAGAAAAAAGAGGGAGCGCCTGTTACAGCAATTTTAGTGGAACTTTCCCATAAACACGTAACGGTTAGTATTGCAAAAAATGGAACAATTCTTTCTTCCAAAACTAATCCAGTTTCAGAGACCGCGGTGTCATCTGTAGAGCATATCCTTTCAGAGCAGGAAGATTTAGAGGTTCTTCCGTCTAAAATTATTTTAATTAACTATGAGCATGCTAAAAAATCACAACAGTCGTTTCTTTCTCACAACTGGAGTAAAAGACTGCAGTTTTTGCACATCCCCCAGGTGGAAGTTTTAGATCCAGAAATTGAAGCACAATCTGTAGTTTCAGGCGTAGCTTTTGAGATGGGCTTTATGAATCTTACCTCAGTAAAAATGCCAGCAGAGTCATCCGAAAAAGCAGTAGAAGTTGCAACCGTTGAAGAGTCAGAAGATTCAGAAAATAAAGCTGAAGAGGAAAAGATAGAAGAAGTGGGAACAAAAGAAGGTGCGGATGAAAAAGATATAGAAGATAATTCTAGGGACGTTGTATCCGAAGATTTAGTATTTAAAGGTGAAGAGGTTGGGTTTTTTAAAGGAGTTGACGTGTTACATGAAAAAGAAGAGGTAAAAGATTTGGAGGCAGAGCAAGACGAAGTGTTACACATGGAAGGAGAAGACGAGCGTGTATCAACTATTTCCAAAATGAAGCTGCCATCTGTAGGTTTACCCTCTTTAAGTCTTCCACGCTTTTCATTTGGAAGAGGTTTTAAAAAACATACAGTTTTATATCCTATTCTTGCAGTTGTTCTGCTTCTTATTGTTATTGTGGGATATTATTATTTCTTTGAGAAAGTAAGTGTCACGCTATATCTTGAGAAGAAAACTGTTTCAAAAGATTTAGAGGTGACATTTTCACCTGATGGAAATACCTCCGCCGAAGATAAAACTGTTCATATAGACGTTACTTCTTCACAGGCAGAGGGGGATAGTAACACTGAAACAACAGGTAAAAAAGAAACAGGGGATAAAGCAAAAGGAGAAATAACAGTTTACAATAAAACTGAAGACCCAAAAACATTTTCAAAAGGCTCAACAATAATAGGGCCTAATAGCTTAGAATTTAATTTGACCGGAGATGTCCAGATTGCTTCTACGAGCTCTTTTTCTACAAGTTTTTCGTCCTCAAAAGTAAAAGTTGAAGCATCTAAATTTGGAAAAGAATATAATCTCCCGTCATCTTCCAATTTTCAGATAAAAGGAGTTTCTACTTCTGATGTATTTGCAAAAAATGAATCCGCATTTTCAGGTGGAACAAAAAAAGAAACACAGGTAGTTTCTGCAGATGATATAGATACGTTAACTTCTAAAATTATTACTGATCTTTCTAAAAAAGCAAACGAAAATGCTTCTAAAGACAGTTCTCAAAAAATTATTTCAGTGCCTGTAGATTATACGTTTGATGAAAAAACATTTTCTAAAAAGGAAGGGGAGGAAGCAAGCTCCGTTTCATTGTCTGCAAAGATTACTTTTAAATTTGGGTCTTATAAAATTTCAGATTTAGAAAATCTAGCAAAAGAACTTGATAAATCAGAGGTTCCTGATGGGTACCAATATTCCTCAAGCAACTCAAAAATTACCGTAAGTGAAGTTTCAAAAGATAAAAACGGCTCCATTACAGGAAAAATTAATTTTTCATCAGTTTATCTTCCTGTGGTTTCTACTGCTGACATTATTACAAAATTAAACGGTAAAAATGCTTCAAAAGTTGACGAAGTAATAAAAGTAAAAGGAGTAAATGACGATCTAGTGAATTTTACAAGAAGTCTTCCGCTTTTTCCCAAGATCTTTCCATTTAATAAGAAAAATATTGAAGTAAACGTTAGTATTCAGTAGATTTTATATGTCTGCCTATTATTTTAAGAAGGATAAAAAAGGAATATTTTTCAAAAAAAGAAAACTCCTGGGAATTTTTACAATATTAATTGGCTTTGGTATTTTCATCTATTTTTTCTTTCCCATGTTTTTGTACCAATTTTATTTTGGGTTTTCAGGAGATTTAGTTGATGTACCAGTTCCAAGACACGAAATGGTAGGGGGCGGATTTGGGAGCCTTTTTAAGCAAGGAGTTTTGAATTTAACAAAAAATTATGACGATGCCAGAAGCTGGTATCCTTCACTTCATCTTTCAAATGATACTTCTGTTCCAGCTTACTCTCTATCTATTCCAAAACTTAAAATTGAAAACGCAACTGTTTCTACTACGGATTATGATTTAGCAAATCACTTGATACAGTATGCTGGCACTGCCATTCCTGGCCAGGAAGGAAATGCTATTATTTTTGGACACTCAACTTTACCCCAATGGTTTGATCCAAAAAATTACAAAACAATTTTTGCAACACTTCATACTATAAAAAATGGCGATAAAATTATTGCGAAAGTAAATAATGTAGAGTATTCATTTAAAATATTTTCTATAACCATAACATCTGCTGAAGATACCAGTATTTTTTCTCAGGCATATGATCATCCGTACATAACAATAGTAACATGCACTCCGCCCGGAACTATTTGGAAGCGGCTGGTAGTGCGTGCAAGTTTAGAAGAAGTTGGGAAAAATGCAAGAATGGGAACAGTATTAATTGCACATAAATAAAATGGATCCGCAAAATAATCAATCTTCTTACTTTGCACAAACTCAATTTGATCCCACTAAAGATTCTGGGAGTAAAAAATTTCAAAATTTTTGGGATTGTTTTTCCTATAAAGCAAGACAAATCTGGCCTTATATTTACCAATTGATTAACTTTATTATTTATGAAATTATTAGAGTTCTTCGAGGAATTGTAAATATCGCAATGAGTCAGTTTAAAGGAGGATAGTAAATATGTTCAACTATTTAGATAATACCGATAAGCGGAGCTTGCGGTGCTCGTTTCACTGCGCTCCTAAGACAGCTTGCTGTCGCAAGGTCTTGCGAACTTAGTTCGGAAGTTCTTAAACTCTCGGTAAGGTGAAAATATGTTCAACTACCTCAATAATACCGTTAACTCTTGGCCTCCCGCTTAGCGGGATTGCCAGAGACTCCCGGTATTTTTCTAAAAAATAAAACAAATTAGATATATTTAATGTAATTTTAAAGAAAAATGGAAGAAAAAGATTTAGCGCTTAAAGCAATACAAAAAAAACTCATAGGAAAAAAATTATCTTATAGAGAGATCTATGCAATTATGGATGAAATTGCAAAAGATAGGCTGGGAGATATTTTAACTACGTATTTTGTTGCCTCAGGTTATTCAAAAGGTTTTTCTAATGATGAAATTTATTATCTTACCAAGGCTATGGTTGAAACAGGGGATAAATTAGATTTTCCTGGAATTGTGGCAGATAAACACTCCATAGGGGGAACCCCGGGGACTAGAGCAACCATGATAGTAGTTCCTATTATTGCATCCGCTGGTTTTACTATTCCAAAAAGTTCTTCTAGAGCAATCACAACTCCTGCAGGAACGGCAGACTGTATGGAGGTTTTAGCAAAAGTTACTTTTACAAAGAAACAAATACAAAAAATTGTTGAAAAAACGGGAGGATGTATTGTGTGGGGTGGTAGTTTTAAAATTGCACCCGCAGATGATGAAATAATTCATGTAGAAGAGCCTTTGGTTTTTGAAAGTTATGACAAAGTACTTGTTTCTGTAATGGCAAAAAAAATTGCATTTGGATCTACTCATGTGATTATAGATTTACCATATGGGAAAACTGTTAAGGTACACAGTAAAGAAGATGTAGACCTTCTTTCCAATAAATTTAAATATCTTGCAAAACGCTTTAATATTCATCTGGAAACCTATATCCATAAAGTAGACGAGCCAGCTGGTCAGGGTGTGGGTCCTCTTTTAGAAGCAAAAGATGCTTTAAAAGTTTTGGAAAGAACAGATGACCGGCCTATTGCTCTTGAGAAACGTGCAATTCTTTTGTCTTCCATGCTTTTAGATTTGTGCCTTGAAGGAAAAAAACCAAAAGACTTTGAAAGTTCAGAAAAGTGGGCACAGCACATTTTAGATAGCGGAGCGGCACATGAAAAAATGAAACAAATAATTGAGGCACAAGGAGGAGATTCATTTATTTCTTCACAAGATTTAACACCGGCAAGACACCACGGTTTTATACGGGCAGAAAAAAGCGGAGAAATAACAGAAGTAGAAAATCATAATATAACAACTGTGGCAAAATTATTGGGTGCACCAATGGATAAAGCATCCGGCCTGTTTCTTAAAAAAAGAATAGGAGATAAAGTCATGAAAGGCGAAGAATTAGTTGTGCTTTATGCAGATTCTGATTATAAAGTTAGTGAAGCTAAAGAAACGTACAACCTCTTTCCTATTTACCAAATAAAATAACAATCTACCTTTCTGAAAACTTTATTGGTTCGTAGTTTAGCAGCTGATAAACTACATATCCATTTTGTCTACTGGGAGAAATATTATATGCTTTTTGAGCAGCAATAAGTGCGTTGTCATGGTCATTAT
>CAZITH010000070.1:0-6631 GCA_964542125.1 uncultured Gammaproteobacteria bacterium
AACTTGCCCAGAGGCAGAGCAAGCTCAATATCCAGAAACAAACCTCGGTACGTTATAGAAAGCGTGCCATGAGGAATATAAAAAGAGGGGAGGTGAATTAAATTATGAATAGAAGAATTGCAATGTCCGCATTTTCAATCCTTTCTGCTTTAGCACTATTGGGAGGTGGAGCTTTCGCTGCCTTCACATCCCAGGCAACCGCAACCGCAAGCACTTTTACAAGTGGAGCTGAAAGTTTGACGATTTCACTTACTGGTGCTGACGGGACGTTTTCGCCAACAGTCGTTAGCCCATTTAGTGGTTCAAATATCACACCAGGCTATGATCACACATTCCATGTATTTCTTAAGAATGAGGGACCAGACTCTTTAACTATTACAGCGAAATTTGCGAACGGGTCAGGAGACGCAGCTTTAGAGAATGTTCTCATGACGGATTTTTCCTGTACCAATGGCGCAGATCCTGCAGCGTTTAACGTAACGGATATGAGGGCTGGACAAGTAAATTTGGGAACCCTTGCACCAAGCGCATCAACAGATTGTTCTTTCAGGGTTACATTACCAATCTCTGTAGACAATTCAGCAAAGAACAAGTCATCGGTTTTCGACGTTTTATTTGATGCTACTCAATAGAGTAAGCATAATTCTAATTGTCAAAAGTTGCAGTGGGGATTCTGCCCATCCCCACTGCGGACAGGAAAAATATTTTAATAAATACAAACATAAAATGAAACAAACAGTAAAAATAATTTTAAACACGCTTTTCTTTTTAGTAGTAGGAGCAGTAATTGTTACTTTATTTACAGCCAGATTTCCTATTTTAGGAACTAGATCTTATGTAGTTCTAACAGGAAGTATGGAGCCTAAAATCCATATAGGAAGTGTAGTATTTGTAGCGCCTCAAAAATCTTATAAGGTGGGGGATTTAATAACTTTTAAAAGAGGGAATATTACTGTAACCCACAGAATTCATGCCATAAAAGGAGAAAAATTCCAAACAAAGGGAGATGCTAATAATGCAGCAGATCCAGAGCTTGTTACTAAATTAGCAGTTATAGGAAAAGACGTGGTAGTAATTCCATATTTGGGCAAATTTACAAATTTTTTAAGGACTGTTCCGGGATTCATTATTTTCTTAGGGATTCCCGTACTTATATATATAGTTCTTGAGGGAATAACTCTTAAGAAGGAGTGGGAGAAAGAAATTGAGAAGAAAATCATAGCAAGAATGCAGACAGCACAGGTGGTATGAGAAGAAACTATTTACTTTTTTTATGTGTAATTTTTACACTTTTACTAACAGGCCGCACATTTGCAACATTTACTACATCTGCAAAAGCGGTAAATAATACCTTTGCTACGGCAGAGAGTTTTTTGTCACCTACGCCTACTGTAACACCTATTCCTAGTGTTTCGCCGTCTCCTACAGTTACGCCAAGTCCTACAGTTACTCCCAGCCCAACTGCTACACCTACTATTACTCCCACACCTTCACCCACTGGTGCATGTCCTCCGGGAAGTATAGTTATTTCCGGAAATGGGGATAATTCTCAGAATTCAGTAGATGTACTGTGTAATAACTCAAGCACAGTAAACCAAACAAATAATACTACGGTTAACACCACAGTAAATTCTTCTTCTAACAGTGGGGGAAATAGTGCGTCTGGGAATACGTCTTCTTCTACAACGGTAAATAGTAGCAGTTCCTCCAGTACGGTTACCTCAACAACTACTTCAGGAGTTAATTCTGTTAATCCTTAAATAGTTTTTGCGACTACTACAAATCTTTTAGAATCTAAAAATCCTGTACAGGTATAAATAGTAACTCTTTTGTCATGCGTTTGTTCTATGATTTGGGTCTGATTGGGAGAAACTACGGCTGTGTATTCTACTGTAAAATTTTTTTTCTCCCCATTATCCATTAAAACTTCTACACTGTCTCCCGGCTTTACTGACACTAAGTTTCCTAAAAGGCTGGTCCAGTTATGTCCGTAAAAAACCGCATTTCCTGTTTTTCCAGGTTCTTCTGAGGTCTCTAAAAATGAAACGCCTTTTGTGGTTACTTCCCAATTATTATTTACAATTTTTGAAAGCACCACGGGAAGATGTATTTTTGCAGAAGTTATAGTAAGTCCTACCGGTTTATGAGAGGTTTCAGCTACAGCAACAGGTGGAGTTTTAAACGCTAGCTTTCTAGGTGAATATCTCAGATACACCAGATATAAACCAAATATAAGGGATAGAACGCTGAGAATGGAAAAAAGTCTAGAAAGAAATTTCCTCACAGACTTACTTTCCTTTCTTTTTTAAAAGAAGTGCAAGAACAGAAGTAACAGCCCAGAAAGCAAAAACAGAGTAGATAAAGATAATGTTTCCGGTGTTAGCAAGCCCTAAAACTGTAGAAGCACCTAAGACTTTTGAATCATTATTAGAAGATGAGCTGTTATTTGAAGAAGAAGATCCTCCTCCCCCATGACAGGTAAAAGAAGAATTTTTAGCTAAATATGGTCCCTGATCTAGCCCCCAAGAAGATCCATCTGGAACATATATCCAGCCCTGGCTTTCTAGAACTTTAATCTCATCTGAAGAAAGGTTAGAATCTTTTTTCCAAAGAGTTTGAACTCCCTGGCCGCCATCTACACAAAAACACTGAACAGCATTTCCTGCTCCCAGGGTATATACGGTGTCGTGTCCGGTGTTGTTTCCCGTATCTCCCACAATTCCGTGAGCTCCATCAGGGTAATCTGCTATAACAGGTCCAATAGGGTTAAGACAGGTTGCTTGAGAGGTGTCTATGGTGTTTACTTCTGCGGCAAATGACTGGCTTGTAACTTTTTGTGAAGTTAATGCCAATAAAGAAATAAGAGTAATAAGAAATAACTTCTTCATAAAAACGGATAAATTCTTGGAGAGAAACAGTATTATAGCATATTCCTATAGGACTGTCAAGCAGTCCTGCGACATACTGTCTTAGGTTTGTCAAACTATATCATTTAGCCTTAATATTGAATTGAGGTTATTGTTTGGGTACGTTTTTATAGGCTTTTGTAACAGCTTTAACTGCTAGCCTAGGAGTATTATCTCCATTCCAAAGTTCCGTGGATCCTCCATAAGAAACCCAGTAGTTAAGACCTATGAGTTCAGGTGTATTTTTAAAAAGACTAAAAGCTTTTGTGAGCCACTCATACTGTTCTTGTTCAGTCATAGGTCCTTGAAGGTCAGGAATTGGGGCCCCAAATTCTCCCAGCACCACTTTCCCTTCTGAATTTTTTGCAATTTCCTGTATGTCTTTTTGAAGTTTTTCAGGCGTTTCCACATAATGGTCTATTACTACAACACCGCCTAATTTTTGAGTAACTTCAGGAGTCATAATAAGACGTGCTACATCTGCATTCATAGAGTTGTAGTTAGTGATAACCTGTATGTGAAGATTTGAGAAAAGATTTGAGATGAGAGCATGCTCTGTGGTTAAAAAATCTGTGAAACCGGTAACGTCTCCCGTGACCCTGGGGTCTCCGGGACCTCCGTTTTCACACTCAGGACAAGGAGTAAAAACATCTCCATCTTGAAATAACTCTGCATGTTTTATAATAAAGTCCTTGGTTTTTTTCAAATGTTCATTTCTGGTAATTTTGGGGTACTCAAACCAGCCTTCCCACCCGGAAAAGTTTCCCCTAAACCAGACTTTTAGTTTTTGGCTTCTTGCTTCATCCACCCAGCGTTTTAGAATAGGATAAAATTCTTCATCATAGGGGGTAGCTATTGCTACATGAGTTGCGCCGGTTGCAGCAATATTTGATAATTGAGACTTTATAACATTATCAAATTCTTTATCTTTCAACTTTTCTCTGGATAAATCTCTGGAATATTTCATAGTGTCAATAGACTGAAAATTCCAGGCAGGTTTAGGCTGTGATTTCGAAAAAGAAAGAGAGAATAAGTACCCTGCAGTAAGCAGCATGACTATAAATAATATAAAGTAAAGATTTTTTTTCATTTTATTTTTGTTTTCCTAAAACAGGTTTTGTGTTGAGATTTTTTACGTATTCAGGTTTTAATTCATAAATATCTGCAAAAGGATATTTGGCAACCAGGGTGTAGCGTGAGAGCCCTTTATTATTCATTAAGAGTTTAAAGGTGGAATCATTTGCGTCATTTGTCCTCATCACTATCCATCTAGCCCAGCGGTCAGGTGAAGATGTAGCAGAAATCCAGTATAAACCAGTTCCTTCATGGATAAATTTGTTCATAGGAAGACCTGAGGAGAAAATAATAGCGTCATGGGAAGCTGCTGAGATAAGAATAAATCCGTCAGTGTTTTTTGCATGAGCATTTAACCAGCCTGAAACTTCTGAAACGTTTTTTTGAGATGCTCCTACGCGCGCATCATCAATGGTAACCGCGTCATGACTGACAAACGTAAAAAATGTAACCATAAGAATAAGTCCTAAGAGTACTAATTTCAGTTTTCCTGATTTATGGATAAGATATCCAGTGAAAACTGCAATCGCGGGCATAAGTACTAGTCCGTAACGCGCATTAAACCATGTGTTTCCTGAAAGCCCTTGGATAAAAAGTACTGATTGGCCCATGTAGAGCGCTAAAATGTTAAAAAGAAGCGGAGACAAAAGAGCGAGGGATGCTATTTTTTCTTTTCCTCTTGTTTTGCGGTCTAAGAAAAAGACAAGACTTCCAATTCCTGCCAGTGAAAGAATAAACGTATTGGAGTTATATGCAAGTGCATACAGATATACCTGCAATGAGAATAATATATTTCCCTTTGTAGACAGCACACCGGCATGAGCTAGCTGCTGCTGCTGTGTGTATGCAGAGTATGGTCCAAAGATAAAGTAGAGCGGATCTTTAAAGATAAGTAAGTTCCACAAAAACCAAAGCGCAATGCCTAGTCCTGCCAATGTTGAGAAGAATAAAAGTCTTGCTTCTGCAGCTTTATATCCAGCTTTTTTAAAGGAGTAGGATGTAATTACAAAAGCGCTTGTGAGAAAAAGAAACCACCCATCATAGCGCACTAGTGTTGCCAGCATAATAAAAAATGCAGCTTTAATAAGATTAAGTAATGTATTTTTTTGAAACCAAACCAATAAGTCATATGCTGCAGCTGTCATAGTAAACATAAGAAGAAGTTCTGTCATGGCAGTGGACTGCATATATAAAACATTCATGTTTGCGACAAACACAAATACTCCTACAAGACACCCTAAAAGTCCTACCCGCAGTTTTCTGAGATAAAAATACACAAGGATTCCGGTAAACACAAATGAAGCCATAGAGACAATTGCACCTGAAAGTCCCGTATGCCACATGAAATCATTCCAGACGGTAGAAATCATGAGAAGGTGGGGTAAAGGAAGCCATACAGATCCTAACTGTGCCACTCCCGGTTTTAGCCCCTCAACCACGCGGCGGCCAATATCCAAATGTGACCTTGCGTCATTATAGGAAAGTCCCAGCCCGTTAAGTAGGTAAACGGTAAATGCATAGACTGAAATAAGTGACAGAATTATAAAGAGAATATATTTTTCACTTTTTTTTATTAGTTTTTGCACAGCCAAAAATACCTTACTGTTTAAGGGAATCGAAAAAGATATGTTTAAAAATTTATTCATAATTTTTTTGAAATCTTAAAACTACTACCATTGCAGTAAATACTGCAGAAATTACTCCGCTCAATATAAAATAAAAGTGTAGCGGTGAGACAAATGGTTTTAAATATGTATTGTATGCAAATGATTTAGAGCCAACTTTTCTTAAGTAATCATAGTTTCTTTCAAAGGTATATTTTTGCTGAATATGAGAAACTTTTTCCAAAGCAAGCACCTCCACTTGAGGAGGATTTGCGCTGGAAGTAATGGCTCCTAATGTATTTACAGAAATGCAATATATTCCAAAAAGAAGAAATAAAACCAGAAAGCCGGTTTTTCTATTTAATCTAGTTAATGCTGCCGCGCACAGAATAGACAGCATGGCATAAGACGGGATAAGATAACGTGACCCAAATGCCCATCCTCCCCATGGGTCACCCCACATGGAATACAAAACTATATCTGCTCCTATAACGCCTGTAATGAGCGCAAGTTCTGTTTGTTTTTTGCGCCACATAAATACTCCGCCCAATATTCCAAAAAGCATAATAGGAGTATAGAAAATGACTCCTCTGTCAGGGCTGAAAACGTGAATATAAAAACCGTTTAATAAATTTCTTGTAATAAAAAAGCCAACTGCTGTTTTTTCCTTCTGTGAGGTTTTTGAAAGTGTAGTGTCATCAATTTTTTTAACTGGTGCAGGTTTTTTTTGCAGCTCTATAGTTCTTACTCCCTGAACTGTTCCCGCAAGTTGGAATGGTTTTCCGTAGGAGTTTTGGCTAAACCATACATAGAAAAGAAGGGGCAGTAAAACTGTTAGGGTGGTTAAAAAGTAAAGAGGTTTTATATGTACTCTTAAGGCGTTTGTGCCCATTTTTATATAAAAAATCCTTCCTGTTGCAAAAAGGGCAAGAGGCAGCATAAGAATTAGATTGGGATAATCCACGGGAATGGATGCGGCAAATAAAAACCAGACTATGCTTAGTGAAATCCAATTTTTCCATCTAAGCAAAATATATAAAGTAGCAA
>CAZITH010000071.1:0-6594 GCA_964542125.1 uncultured Gammaproteobacteria bacterium
AAAAACCCTAAGTTCTTCTTCATCCATTTTTAAAAATCTTTACTTTGAAAAAAACGTTTTAAATGAGTTGATAGATATAATTAAACAGGAACATATAGAGCTAGTTATTTATGAGTCTTTTTACACCTCCTTTTACATAGATGAAGAAATTAAAAAACTTAATGTAAAACAAATTTATGGATCAGAAAATATAGAGCATATTCTTTATCACGATCTTGCAAAAACTAAAGGTAAGATTGTTGGATCACTTTATAGTTCTCAGGTGAATAGAGTAAGGAGTGAAGAAGAAAATGCATATAAAAATTCAGATCTTATTTTTGCAGTAACACAAGAAGAAAAAGAATATATACAAAAAAAAACAAAAACTCCAGTTTCTGTAATTCCCAACGGAATAAATCCAGACGTATTTACTTTTAAGAAAAAAGGGAGAGTAGAAAAGAAACTTTTATTTGTTGGAAACTTTGCATATTTCCCCAATATAGATGCCATGAATTTTTTCTATAAAGAAGTTTTTCTAAAAATTCCTGACGCAATATTAACTGTAGTAGGAAAACATCAGGAAAAACTTCCCTACTTAATTTCTGATACCAGAGTAAAGAATATAGACTACGTAGAGAATATAGAAGAGGCTTATCACAATTCTGATATTTTTGTGTTTCCGGTACGGTTTGGCGGAGGGACTAATTATAAAGTTTTAGAGGCAGCGTCTTGTGGGACCGCAATTGTTGCCATTCCTGACCGGGTTGCAGGACTTGGATTTTCTCCGGACGTCCATTATATAAGTGCTACTTCTCCCACTGAATTTATTGATGGAATAAATTTATTAACTCAAGATAAAAAACTCTATGATTCTATTGTAAAAAATGCAAGACATGTAATTGAAAATAATTTTACGTGGCGTAAAATTGGAGAAAGTTTTATAAAATCTTTAAAAAATATATGAGTAAATCAAACATAGATCTGTCCATTATTACAGTTGCGTTTAACTCTCAGAACGAAATTTCTAACTGGGTAGAATCTATTGTAGAAACAGTTAAGAAACACTCTTTTGAGATGATAATTTCAGATAATAGTCAGAACCACGAAACAGAAGAGGTTGTAAAAGAACTTCAGAAAAAATATAAAAATCTTCACTATGTATTTAACAATGCTAACCTGGGTTTTTCAAAAGGAAATAATGTAGGAGTAAAACTTTCAAAAGGAGAATTTATATTATTTCTTAATCCTGATGTGGAAGTTGAAGAAAACACCATAGACGAGCTTTTAGAATATTTAAAAACACATGCAGATGTAGGAGCAGTTACTCCAGCAGTTTTTCTTCCAAATGGAAAACTTGATGATTCTTGTCATAGAGGTTTTCCTACTCCGTGGAGGTCTCTTTGTTACTTTTCAAAACTCTCAAAAGTATTTCCAAAAAGTAGACTTTTTGCTGGCTACAATTTAACATATCTGGATTTTTCAAAGACTCACGAAATAGATTCATTGGCTGGTTCATTTTTACTTATTTCAAGAAAACTGGGAGACAGGTTGGGTTGGTGGGATGAGGATTATTTTTTCTATGGAGAAGATATAGATTTTTGTTATAGAATAAAAAAAGAAGGATTAAAAATTTTATTTGTTCCAGAGTATAAAGCACTTCACCATAAAGGATTGTCATCTGGTATTAAAGACGTTTCTAAACAAAGATCACAAGCAAGCTTAGAAACAAAAAGGTGGGCAACAAATCACCGTTTTAATGCAATGGAAATTTTCTACAACAAGCATTATAAGAAAAAATACCCCAAAATTGTTAACGCTGCAGTTTTATGGGCGGTGAAATGGAAACGAAATATGGCATTAAAAAATATCTCAAAGTAATATATGAAAATAGGAATAGATGTGAGGCTTTGGAATCAAACTGGGATTGGAAGGTATATAAGAAATTTGGTTACCCAACTAAGTACACTAGACAGTAAAAATGAATATGTTCTTTTTGCCCAGTCTGATGATGCTGGTGAGATTAAGTCTTCAGTCTCTTCAAAAAATTTTACGGTTATAAAAACTGATATAAAATGGCACTCAGTTTCGGAACAAATTGCTTTTCCGCGGCAGCTAAATAAATACAATCTAGACCTTATGCATTTTCCCTATTTTTCCGTTCCTGTTTTTTATAAAAAACCATACGTGGTAACAGTACATGACCTTATCATTAATCATTTTTCTACAGGAAAGGCCACAACTCTTCCTCTGCCTCTCTATAAATTAAAAAGGGTAGGGTATAAATTTATTTTAAAAAAGGCTATTTCCGATGCCAAAAAAGTAATTGTCCCATCCCTTGCAACAAAAAATGAAATTTTGTCTTCTTATAATCAAGATGTTAAAAAAGATAATATTGTGGTTACTCCTGAAGGAGTGGATGATTCTATATCTGATTTTTCCCCACTCGTATTTAAAAAAGACGCACGCTACTTTCTTTATGTGGGAAATGCATATCCTCATAAAAATCTAGAAAAACTAACTCAAGCATTTAATTTTTTCTCTGAACTGCATCCAGAGTACAAATTGTATTTAGCTGGGAACAAGGATTTTTTCTATAAAAAGTTATTGGCGGAAAATAAAAACAAAAATATTGAATTTTTAGGTTTTGTAAAAGATGATGAGCTTTCAAAGCTATACAAGCAAGCTGAGGCTACTTTTGTTCCATCTCTTATGGAAGGGTTTGGATTAACCACACTAGAAGCTATGAAAATGGGTTCACTAGTAGCTGCATCTGATATTCCTTCACTTAAAGAAGTGTGTACCCAGAATGCATTTTATTTTAACCCAAAAGACGCTATTTCTATTAAGAGAATAATGGAGGAGATAATTACAATTTCTGATGCTGACAAAAAAAAGAGAATAAGTGAGGCAAGAAAACATGCAGAATCTTTTTCCTGGGAAAAAACAGCACAGTTAACTCTTGAAGTCTACCAAGCCTGCCTGCATAATAAGTAGAAGTTTTTCACTCATATGAAGATAGCATTAGCGTATGCATTGATAAATACCTTTTACCCTCGCGTGCATAAAATGCTTGCGGGGACCCAATATATTTATGCTTCTGCAAATAATATATGAAAATAGCGTTGGTATACGATCGCATAAATATGTTTAACCCATGAGTACATGAGTTTCAACATTTAATTCTTAAAACACGTTATGAAAAAAATTGCACTCGTTTATGACAGAATTAATAAATGGGGGGGTGCGGAGAGAATTCTCATGCTTCTTCATGAAATGTTTCCTGACGCACCCGTTTATACGTCTGTGTATGATCCTATTGCAGCACCGTGGGCAAAAAATCTAGACGTTAAAACATCTTTTTTGGAATCTATTCCTTACGCAAGGCGTCATCATGAGTTTTTCGCGCTATTTATGCCTTTAGCGTTTGAATCATTTGACTTTGATTCTTATGATCTAGTTATTTCTCTTACCTCTGAAGCTGCAAAGGGAATCATTACAAAACCCCACACAAAACATATCTGCCTTTGTCTTACTCCCACAAGATACTTATGGAGTGAGTATGAATCTTACTTTGCGGCTGAGCCTATGCGTTCGTTATCACTGCCTCTTGTGTGGTATTTACGCAGTTGGGATAAAGTTTCCTCTTCCCGTCCTGATAAAATTATCTCAATTTCAAAAACTGTTCAGGAAAGGGTTAAAAAATATTATGGAAGAGAGTCTGAGATTATTTATCCTCCGTTATTTCTAGATGACAAAACTAGTGCCCAACAAGGAGATGATGGATATTTTCTGGTAGTTTCCCGCTTGTCTAAGTTTACTCCCCATAAACGAGTTGATCTTGCAATAGAAGCAGCAAATAAATTAAACCTCCCATTAAAAGTTGTAGGAGATGGTGACATAACTTACTTTAAAAGCTTAGCTAAAAAAACGGTGGAAATTGTAGGTAAAGTTGATGATAAAAAGCTTATGGAGTACTATAAAAACTGTACAGCACTTATTTTTCCAGGGATTGAAGATTTTGGGCTCGTAATGGTAGAAGCGCAGCATTTTGGAAAGCCTGTTATTGCTTTTAGAAAAGGAGGCGCAGAGGAAATTATTAGAGAGGGTAAAACCGGGGCATTTTTTGAAAATCAGACAGTTTCTTCCCTTGTCAATACGTTGAAATCCTTTGACAAGAGTAAGTATAATAGTAAAGATTGCATCAAAAACGCTCAGAGATTTAGTAAAAAGCATTTTATAAATATGTTTAGAGAAAAAATAGAGGAGGTTGTAGGTAAGTAGCCCTGTGAGTACACAGGGTGACAAAATGAAATTAAAAAATATATCCATTTTGTCAAGCAAATATATATAAAAATGAAAGCGGTAATTTTTGCAGGCGGTGTGGGTACCAGGCTTTGGCCGTTATCCCGTAAAAGCACCCCTAAACAATTTGAAAAAATAGTAGGAGATAAATCAACGCTTCAGCTTGCAGTTGACAGGGTTTCTCCCATTATTGACTTTAAGGACATCTTTATTTCTTCAGGGGAGAGATATGGTGAGGTTTTAAAAAAACAGTTGTCAGATATTCCTTCGGAAAACTTTATCCTAGAGCCTGAAATGAGAGACGTGGGTGCTGCTGTGGGGTTAGTTGCGGCAATTCTTGAGAAAGTTTCGCCACTTGAGCCATTTGTCATTTTGTGGAGTGACCATATGGTTAAAAATGAAGAAATGTTTAGGGGAATACTTCTAACCGCTGAAGAAGTTTTAAAACAAGAACCAGAAAAAATTGTTTTTATAGGTCAGAAATCCAGACTCGCAGCACAGAACCTAGGGTGGATAGAATTTGGAGAAAAGGTAAGAGATTTAAAGGGCCATGAAATTTATGAATTTAACAGTCTTCATTATAGACCAACGCTAGAGCGCGCAGAGGAATTCCACAAAAGCCCCAATCACGCATGGAATCCAGGATACTTTGGGACAACACCATCATATCTCATGTCTTTATATAGAAAATATGCTCCTGAGATGTATACTGGACTTTGTGAAATTGCAGATACATGGGGTACAGATAAATACGCAGAGAAATTAAAATCTATATTTCCTACTTTTGAAAAAATTGCATTTGATAACTTAATTTTAGAAAAAATGGGCAAGGGTGACGGGTACGTAATAGGCGCAGACTTTGGGTGGAGTGATATTGGCGCGTGGGAGCAGCTTAAAGAAGCACTTGCGTCCTCTGAGGAAGATAACGTGGTTCATGGAAATGTTTTGGTAAAAGATTCTCAGGATAGTCTTGTGTATAATTACTCAAATCAACTGGTTGTGGGGATTGATCTTTCCCAGATGCTGGTAATTAACACACAGGATGTTTTATTAGTTTGTCCTAAAACTTCAGTTCCTAAAATTAAAAAACTTGTTGAGAGTCTTTCCGGAACAGAACACGAACACCTCACGTAGCATTTATTATGGCGTATTCATTTATCAAACGGATTTTAGACGTTCTCTCAGCACTTATACTGTTAATTATCTTCTCTCCGGTATTCATATTAACTGCTATTGCCATAAAACTAGATTCAGATGGTCCAATTTTTGCTGATACTCCTATGCGCGTTGGAAAAGACGGAAGGCTATTTAGAATGTATAAATTTAGATCTATGATTCAAAATGCATATGAAATTTTGTCTACTAATCCGGAATACAAAAAACTTTTTGAGGAATATAAGAAAAGTGGTTTTAAACTGAAGCATGACCCTCGGGTAACCAGAGTCGGGCATTTTATAAGAAAATACTCGTTTGATGAAATCCCACAATTTTTAAACGTCTTGAAGGGTGACATGAGTCTGGTGGGCCCCAGAGCATATTATGGAGATGAACTTAACTATCAGCAAAAAAAATATCCCGAAACCAAGCCAGATGTAAAAGTTGTGCTTTCTGTAAAACCAGGAATAACAGGCTTATGGCAAGTTTCAGGACGTTCTCAGATAAATTTTGATAAAAGAATAAAGATGGATGCGCAATACGCAAAAAGAAGATCTATACTGTATGACCTTACTATTGTATTAAAAACTCCCGCAGCAATGCTTTCTGCAAAAGGTGCTTTGTAGAGTGCGTTTTCTTGATTTTAGTGTGAAAAATATGATTAAATAAAGCGTTGGGGTTAGATACGTAGCACTCTTTTAAAAGTAATTGCAGTAATTATCTCAATTACTTCTATAATGATCTCTGAAAAAATTATATGGATGAAGATAAAGGATTTAAAAAGATTAGTGTTGTAGGTTTAGGACGCATAAAGCCACAAAGCAAGGAAGTTGTAAGGGGGCCTATGAGTAGAAAAAAGAAGAAAATCTTTTCCTCAAGAAAATCCAAAATAGTTGCAGGGGTTATTGTGTTCTGTGTTCTTTTGGTAGGATATATTGTTTTTAACGCGTTAATTATTTCCTCAGACTTCAAAAAAACGTATGCACAGGCAAAAGTTGCATACGCAGCCATAAAACAGCAGAACGTAGTTACCGCAAAAGATGAACTGGTAAAAACAGGAACACAAATAAAAATCCTCAAAAAAGATCTTATTCCGCTTGTTTTTGTAGGATACATTCCTTTGGTAGGCGGATACTATAACGATGCAAAAAATCTGAC
>CAZITH010000072.1:0-6533 GCA_964542125.1 uncultured Gammaproteobacteria bacterium
AAAGAGAGGATTTATTTGGAATGGAAAATAAAATCTGATAAGAAAATTACTTCTTCTTTTTTCCGGAGGAGGATTTGGGGGTTTTAACTCCCAAGTAGGAATACAGAGCTGCAAGGATAATAAGGTAACCAACTAATCTAGCAACTGTTACTACCGTAGTGAACTGATCAGCTACTCCTAAAAGTTCTACTAAATACGTGGTTCCAAAAAGTCCAAAAGCAGCACCAATGTAAAGACTCATGACATTTTTGGAGTGAGCAAACCTGAGGTATCCGAGGGCAAAAATTCCAACACAGAGAACTAAATTAAATGCAAGATCTGTATGGGCAGTGTACATCATATCTTTACATAGTGTAAGAGAAAATTGCGTGACATGTCAAGGGGCAATTTTTTCTTGCGTTCCTCGTGTTTCACTCTGTTCAACACTGTGGTACTAAAGAGAAAATTGCGTAACATGTCAAGGGGCAATTTGTAAGAGTATTTTAAAAGTCTAGTTATACGTCCTCTTTCCTTTCTCTTACACAGTTTTTCTCTTTCTCTCACGCGAATTCAGTAGACTGTTTTTACAGTAAGTATAGGGAAAATGCATAGCTCTTTTTTCTAAACGAAGGGCAACCAAAGAGAGGAGGTGAAAAGAATGGATAATCAAGACCACAATCAAAGACAATTAGCAGGAGACGATTCTTCAAATCAGCAGGGTCAAATGGATGAAGGCGGAAAATCAGAAGAATCTACTACTAGCTAGGTTTTTTACATGTAGCAAACTTGAAATGGGCGGATTAATCCGCCCATTTTTATTTTCCGAGCTTATTTCTCTCAAACGCATGAATGGGTATGCAGCTTGCTCTGAAAAAAAAGAGTCGCGCAGGCGAAAAGAATATATTATGAGTGTAAGCGCATGGATTTCATTGAATTAAAAGCCTCTTTCAATTTTCTTACGTTTTTTATAGGTGTAATTTACATGGGGTATATACAATAACCTTATCCTTAAAAAGAAATGAGGTGATTATATGGCAACAGTTGTAAACAATCCAGGTACCACAACAGCAGATTCAGGATCATCAATTGGAATGATGATAGGGTTTCTTTTACTGGTAGCGCTTGTTGTATTGTTTTTCATTTATGGCATACCAGCGCTGCGGGCAGGAAGCGGAGGCGGCACGTCAGTGACTCCACAATTTAATGTACCTGGCAAGGTAGATGTAAATGTGAAAGGAAATAAGTAGTATCTTGCGCTGTACTGTTAAATCAATTGACAGCACAGCGCAGGGACAGAAAGGAGAAATATGAGTAATTCAGACGAAATAGTTAACACAAACAAAAATGAAGTAGTTCTGAGAGGTGAGTCTGCAGCAGCATTTGCAAGACAAAATTCTTTACAAAGGACGAATCAATTCATACTTCTTGTGCTAGGAATTATAGAGGTTCTTCTTATGTTTAGGTTCATTCTTAAAGCACTGGGGGCATCTTCCTTTAATGGGTTTACCTATATGATTTATTTTATAACTTATCCTTTAGTGATTCCGTTTGAAGGAATTTTAAGAAACGCTGTTTCTGGAGGATCTGTTATAGATTCCGCCACAATTTTTGCGGGAATTGTATATCTTCTAACCGGCTGGGCACTTATATATTTCATAACACTTATGTTCCCAGCAACAGTAAGAAATGTAAGGTTAATGTAATATGATACTTGCAGTAATAATTATTATTTTGCTGATTCTATGGGTCTTAGGTTATACTCCAATAACAGTAGGATATATTCCCAATCCAGTTCTTCTTTCCATAAACAACCACAGCGTTACTTTATGGGAATTATTAATATTGCTTGCAGTAGCCTGGGCCATTAGTATTCTTCCAAAACCATTTCAGGTGATTTTTTCTATTCTTTTAATACTTTGGATACTTTCAGTTTTAAATATCTTCGCGTTTTTTGTGGGACTACCCAGCATACTTGTTCTTATAATTATTGTTTTTGCGGCTATTTCTCTACTTTTGTGAGTTCTTACAAACACGTTACTTAATTTTAGAGCAATGTTTACATGAGAAGAATATACTTTTTACACATTATGAAAAAGACACATTTACTTCTCACATTCCCTGTCATAGGAGCAATACTTCTAGCAACAGCAAGTACTCCTATCCGAGTTCCTTCCTCTATAGGCACGTCACAGTTATATGCACAAAGTACAACCTCTGCCCAAAAACAACTTATCTCTGAAGCCTATGACTCAAAGGCTACTAATTTGAGAATAACTATGCAGAATATACTAAAGGAACATACGGTTTTAGGAAATTTACTTCTTACGGGTATTTATACAGGAAATGATACAAAACAGTTAGATTCTTATTTATCTGATAATTCTAAACAGCTCACAAGTATAATTCAGTCTGTGTATGGTAAAAATACCGCAACTCCCTTTCAGCAATTATGGAAAGAGCATATGGATGAGTATGTAAACTATACTAAAGCACGGAAAAATTCTGACACTGCAAAAGCGGATGCTGCGCGTTCCAGACTAGATACTATCTCAATAAAAATAGGCGATCTTTTAGATAAGGCAGGAGATAATCTATCTGCAGGGGTAGTTACAACACTCATGAAAGAGCATGTGAACGGGACGTTAACATTTGTAAATGCATTAAGCAGCGGGACACCAGCAAAGCAGGCAGATGCAGTTAAAAGCGGGTATATTCAGGCTGGAAAATTTGCTGATGAGTTATCCCGAGGGATAATACTAGATAAGCCATCCATGTTTGAGTAGTGCCTCACAGACTTTATTAATTTTCTTCTTTTTTGAATTTATCTCACAGAAAGAAAGTTGTTCTTCGTCCCACGGGACTCTAAGGGTACATAGGACAAGAAGAATCTTTCAAATTTTCTTTATATGGTTTCTCTTCGGCCCTCGAGCCTCAGAGAGTCATTGAGATTTTATAGTCAGTGTAAGAAGGTTGTCCTTCTCCCGCTTTGCGGGATCAGGATCATTCTTTTTTCTCGAAATTATTTTTTTAGGATATCAAAAAGAATGGAGGTGAGAAAAAATATGCCAAGAGGTGATAATTTAACAACTGAAGACAGAGCAAAAGGTGGAAGAAATTCCCACAGCGGAGGAAGATCCAGTTCTGGAAGATCCAGCAGTTCAAGATCTTCATCCAGCTCCCAGGGGGGCAGACAAGGCTCTGGAGGATCATCTAGCTCAATGTAGACTCCTGTACAAGTAGTAGATTCTAGAGAATTTTCTACTTGTACGAATTTATTCGCAGAAAGCGCAGCTATTCGAAGAAACGAACGAAGAGAGTATTCGAAGAAACGAACGAAGTGAATACTCAAAAGAAACTATTTACTTATCTTTCCCCGAATTATTAGATCCATTTTCATTCTGATGTGAGCTTTGATCTTCATGTTCTGTCTCATTTTGAGAATGAGAATCACTTTGATTAGAAGGGTGCTCAGAAGACGTGCTATTTATTTTATCACCCTGTGAATTGCTAGATTTATCCTCAGAATGAGTGGATACTCCTTTTACCTCAGGATTGTTTCTTTCTAACTCCTTTTTATCTGACTCTTTATTCTCACTGGGGTGGATGTCTTTTTTAGACTCAGTTCCATGTGTTTTTGTGGGGGTAGGAGTAAGAGTTGGAGTTATTGTTTGAAGAGCTTTAGGAGTGGGTACTATGGAGTGCTTTCTTTCAAAATTTTGTAATGCGTTTTGGGTTCCAAAGGGAGTTTTTAAAAGAGCAGTCTCTGCAATTTTTTCACCTAATTTTTTTACTGAATATAAAGGTGAGGAGGGGGTTGAAAATGCTGCAGTGCCTCCTAACCCAATTAAAAAAATTACAAATAACATCCCTACGATGAAAATGGGTTTAAAGAAATACACTTGAGACTTGGGAGAGGTGCCCTCGATTCTGGAAAGAAGATCTTCTATTCCATTTAATTCCAGATGCTCTGGAATTTTTGTAGAGATGTATTCTGATTTGATTTTATTAATTTCTGTTTCCATAGAGTGCCTCCATAATGTCTTTTAGTTTTTGCATAATTCTTCCCTGTCTTACGCGTAGCGCCCCGTCATTTATGTGTAATATCTTTGCAACTTCTTTACTGTCCAGTTCCTCGAAAAATCTGAGAACTACTATTTGTCTTTCTAGCTCTTCCAGTTTAGAAATGGCGCGCCTCACCTTATTAACGTCATTTTGCCTGTCAAAGTCTCCATATAAGTCAATTACCTCCTCAATCTCTTCATGGTCTTCTATAGAGACGTTTCTTTTTTCTCTACTTCTGTCTATTATTAAATTTCTTGCTATCTTAAATAAAAATGCCTGCAGAGACCAATTTTCCTGATCTGTCTTAAAGCTTTTTAAGTTTTTCCATGCTTTTACAAATGTTTCCTGGCAAATGTCTTCTGCTACTAAAGCGTCATAACAATTAAAAGAGCAATATCTGTAAATTTTCTTGTAATATTCTTTATACAGTTTTCCAAAAGATTCCTTATCTCCATCCTGTGCCTTTTTAATAAGAACTTTTAGATCATCTTGCATACGGGCACATAGTGTAACATATCTACTTATTAGAACGGTAAAAAAAGCAAAATGTAACATTTCTAAAAGTCCAGCGTTACAATACTTAGATCATGAAAACAACAACTCATTCCAAAAACACTTATGTCTTTACACTTCTTGCCGTTTTTCTATTATTTCTCACCGTTTCTCAAGTTTCTGCTAGTAATGATCATATAAACCAAAATGCTGGAAAAAATGGGCAGGAAAATCAAGAAAAAAATAGGTCTTCACATTCAGATGAAGGGCATCAGGAAATAGAAGATCATAAACCTGCTACGCCAACTCCTTCAGTTAGCGTAAGTACTGATGTAACAGGAACTGTTACGCCAACTCCCACAGGCATACTAGATAATGATTGTGATGATGCAAAAAATCATGGACAATTTGTTTCTTGCGTAGCGCATAGATACGAGGGTGGAAAAGTTACTTCTGAAGCAGCAAGGTCTGATACAGGGAAAAAGCATAGAGAGGATAATGATGAGGATGATATCACTCCAAGTATTTCTCCATCCGTGTCTCCTACGGGAACTATTACACCGACCCCAACAGAGGACCCTAACGCAACATCCTCGCCTTCGCTTACGGCAACACCCTCGCCTTCAATTACGACAAGCCCTTCACCAACTCCAACTGGAGAACCAACTGCTCAGGGGCTAGGCGCATCAGTAGAGGAAATTAAATTCCTTATAAAAGAGTTAAATGGTTTAATCCATTCCCTTCTTTCATCTTTTCACGCTTAAGTTTTTCGGGAAGCGGGAGCAAAAATTCCAAATTCCTTAGCAGATCTTCCTATTAAAGCGCTGCCTTTTTCATACACATCTATAAACGGTCTCATTTTATTAGGTCCAAGCTGCTGTTCTACGCCAATCCATTGGATATATGAGCCGGCTCTGTTTTGGGAATCACGTCCTATAGTTCCAAATGCTCCTGCTTTTGAAAATGCTTCCATAGCGTCTCTTCTTATAATTCCCCACGTCATGGCATAATCTGCGGAGGGTATGGCACCTCTTGCCTGATCCCGTAATTCTCCCCAGACTTTTCTCCATTCAGCGTTGTCCTTATTTTTATCAGCAAAAGCATTTGCTTCTTTAAGGTCTGTAATAAACCTCACAGGCAGTACTTCTAATCCTATGCCCGTTTGTAATTTACGCGCTTCATTTTCAAGCCATTGTTGGTCTACAGCCTCAGACGGGGAAAATAATTGAAAAGACTTAAGACGTTTAATTTCAAGATCTGCAGCAGTTTTCCACACCGGCGCTTCAGCACCTCTGTGTCCCTCTTGCAGTTCAGTAACATCCATATGGATAGCTTGAGTCTACAAAATAATTAGTTATACTACAAGTGGAACCTTTGGTGTTTTAAGAAAGATTAAGTATAATACCCATATGAATGAAGTTATTCAAAAAAAACTGGATGATTTTTTTTTGAAATACAAAAAAGTTCATTATAAAAAAGGCACAATTATTATCCGTGCCGGAGAAGACCCATCTGGCATTTGCTATTTAAAAGAAGGATTTGTTAAGCAGTACGCAATTTCTGTAAAAGGGGAAGAGCTGATGGTGAACATGTTTAAAGCTGGATCGTTTTTCCCCATGTCATGGGCTATAAACCAAACTCCAAACAACTTTTTCTTTGAAGCACTCACAGATGTAAAAGCAATGTGCGCTCCCCGAGCTGCAGTTGTGAAATTTATAAAAGAAAATCCTGATGTTTTGTATGACCTTTTAGCAAGAGTGTATAAAGGTGTAGATGGGATTTTAATGAAGATGGTGTATTTAATGGCAGGTAATGCGTATTCCAGACTTATTGTAGAGATTATTATTCTTGCAAAAAGAATAGGAGTTATAAAGGAACCAGGTGCAGAGCTGGTGGTTTCTGAAAAGGATTTAGCATCTCAAACAGGTATGACCAGAGAAACCGTTAGCAGAGAAATAAAGATACTTAAAGATAAGGGACTAGTTACCTATGAAAAAAAT
>CAZITH010000073.1:0-6531 GCA_964542125.1 uncultured Gammaproteobacteria bacterium
TTAAAAAATTTGGGAAAGATTCTGTAATAAAATTTCCACATAGAATCTGGAATAAAGATTGTATAGAAATTGGTGAGAACGTATTTATTGTTGAGAATTCTTTTATTGCGGTATCAAAAGAATTCAGAGGTCAAAAATTTAAACCTTTAGTTAAGATAGGCAATAATGTCGAAATTGGAGGCAATTTTATACTTGGATGCATAAAGAATGTAGTTATCGAAGATAATGTAATTATAGCAGATAGGGTTTTTATATCTGATCATATACATGATTTTGAGAACATTAAAATACCCATACGTTTACAAAGACTTAAGAGTATGGGCAGTATTTTGATAAAATCCGGCGCGTTTATAGGGGTAAACTCGGTGATTTTATCAGGAGTAACGATCGGAAAAAATTCTGTTATTGGAGCATCTTCTGTTGTTACAAAATCAGTACCTGACTACGCTGTCGTAGCAGGAAATCCTGCAAGAATTCTTAGAACTTACAATATTAAAAAAAAGAAGTGGGAAAAGTATAAACAAAATAGCATTTCAGTTAAATAATATTATTCTATTATGCATAATTATGGCTTTAAAGATTAGATATTTTATCCTTACAGTTTATAAAATAGAAAGCACTTAACATGCGCTTAGAGTAGTTTAAAATTATGGAAAAAACAAATTGGCCAACCGTTACTATCATTATAATAACTTATAATTCTGAAAGAACTATTAGAAAAGTTCTGGATAGTATTCATATTCAGGATTATCCCCAGGAAAAATTAGATATTTTAGTCGTGGACGGAAATTCAACAGATAAAACATTGTCAATTCTGAAGATGGATAAAATGAAGATAAAAATAGTTCAAAGTCCATATCCCAGAGATCCGGAAGCTTGTAGAGGGGTTGGATTACTTCATGCAAAAGGAGAAATTATTTCTTTTATAGACTCTGATAATTTTATGCCTCATAAATTGTGGCTTAAAAATATGATGATTCCTTTTGTAAATCACCCTGAAATAGTGGGTTCTGCAACTTTAAGATTTGCATATATAAAAACACATAACCTTTTAAATAGGTACTTTGCGCTTCTGGGTTCTGCGGATCCTGTTGGTTTGTATCTTGGAAAAGCAGACAAATTATCATATGTTTCAAATAAGTGGGTTTTATATGGAAAAAAAATATTTCAAGCTCCCAACTATTTTTTAGTGGAATATGACTATAATCATTTTCCAACTCTTGGATCAAATGGATTTTGCGCTCGTAAAAAATATTTAAAAATGGCAAAATCAGATCCTGAGCATTATTTTCATATTGATGTGCCTTATGATCTATCTTTACTAGGATATAATAAGTACGCTATTGTGAAGGACACAATTATTCACGACACTGCCACTAATCCTTCAATAATTTCTTATGTGTTAAAAAGAGCAAATTATATGAAACTTCATTATCAGAAAAGAGCACAAGATAGAAGGTATAAGGTTTTTGATCCTCAAAAAACTAATGATATTATTAAAATTATTCTTTTTGTTTTTTATGCAATTACTCTTGTGCAGCCATTATTGGTTGCAATAAATGGGTACAGAAAAAAACGTGATCTTGCATGGTTCGTGCACCCATTTTTTTGTTTTTGTATAGTAATTGCATACGCTTTCGCAATTTTTCCAAAAATAGTGAAGGGATGAAGCCCCATGGGCATCTTCTTTTCCTTGCAAGTGCGGTTTGTTTTTGTAGAATGAGCTGCATTCTCAGATTCATACCCTTGGGGGTGTTAGGGTCGGAAAATAAAATATGATTCCATTAATTAAGTCTACGTTTTATAACGAACAAAAAACCAAAAAACAACTTACAAATTTTATTCTTAAATCAAAATATTTAAGTTTTGGGAAAGAATGTGAGAAATTTGAAAAGGCGTTTGCAAAATATCAGGGAAGAAAATACTGTGTGTTTGTAAATTCAGGAAGTTCTGCAAACCTTGCGTTAATTCAGGCGCTTCTTAATTTAGGAAAATTGAAAAAAAGTGATTATGTAGGCTTTTCAGCTCTCACATGGTCCACAAATGCAATGCCATTAATCCAACATGGGCTTAATGCCGTACCTATAGATATAGAGCTAAATACATTAAATATATCAAGTAACACCTTAAAAGAAGTTCTTAAGAAAATAAAATTAAATGCTGTATTTCTGACAAATTTATTAGGATTTTGTGACGACATAGATCAGATAAAAGAGGTGTGTAAAAATGAAGGAATACTGTTACTAGAAGATACTTGCGAAGCCCTAGGAACTGTTTATAAAAAAAAGAAATTAGGAAATTATGGTTTTGCTTCTACTTTTTCATTTTACGTAGGACATCACATGTCTACCATAGAAGGAGGGGCTGTTTGTACTGACAGCGAAGAACTAGCTAATATGTTAAAGCTTGTGCGCGCACATGGATGGGACAGAAATCTTGCATCTGTAAGGCAAAAAAAAATTCGAGATAAATTTCAGGTTAATTCTACTTTTTATTCTAGATACACCTTTTATGATCTTGGATATAACTTGAGACCTACAGAAATAAATGGATTTATAGGAAACACACAGTTGAAATATATAAAAATGATTAATAAAATTCGAAATGAGAATTTTAAAAAAATTGCAGAAAAAATCTACAAAAGAAAAGATCTTTATTTTCCAGTAAAATTTGAACATATAGATTTTGTATCTAATTTTGCAGTTCCTGTGATATGTCGCACTCAAGCTGTTAGAGATAGATTAGTTGAGGAGTGTGATGGGAAAGTAGAGATAAGGCCAATTGTTGGTGGGGATATTACCAGTCAACCATTTTTTTCTAAATACATGAAAACCTTTTCCAAAGGAAATCCGAATGCGCATCTTGTACATCAGCAAGGTTTATACTTTGCAAACAATCCAGAATTAACATCTTCTGATATTCAGATATTAATTAAAATATTTGGTGACTTTAAAGTTAATGAAAGGTAAAAAACTACTTGTATCTATAGTTACCTCAACTTTAAATAACGAAAAGGATATTGTTCTGTTTCTTAACGCAATTAATATGTAAACAACAGGAATAAAAAACAGTCGCATAGAATATTGAGAATTGCATTGAGAGTAAACATCTAAAAAAGGGAAGAAGGTAGAATAAATATTTAATTTTTTCCGCACTTAATATGAGATACCCAACAATATCAGTTATTACCCCAACATTTAACTCATCCAAAACTATAGAAAAAGCACTTGCCAGTATTAGAAAACAGAATTATCCTCAGGATAAAATTGAAATACTTATAATTGATGGCGGTTCAACAGATGCAACGAAGGACATTGTCAAGCAATTTGATGTAAGAATAGTTGACGTTGATCCAAAAAAGCAAAATGTTGAGTTAAACAAAACAATAGGAGTAAAAAAAGCAAAAGGAGAATTACTTCTCATGCTTGACCATGACAATATCTTTCCAAACAGGTACTTGCTTTCAAAAATGGTTAAACCCTTTATTGAAATACCAGATATGGTAGGAGTGGAAACTCTCCATTATCATTACGACAAAAAAATTACCTTACTGGACAGATATTTTGCCTTGTTTGGTGTAACAGACCCAATTGCATATTACCTAGGAAAGGCTGATAGAATGTCCTACTTAACAGATTCTTATAGTGAAATTTACAACCCAAGAGATTGTGGAGATTATTATCTTGTACATTTTGTTCCAGGAAAAATTCCCACAATTGGAGCAAATGGTTTTTTGATTAAAAGGAAAACACTTATTGAAAACGCAGATATTCGTCAAGGAAAGTTTTTTCATATAGATGTAAACGTTGATTTGATTAAAAAAGGGTTTGATACTTATGCTTTTGTAAAGGGTTCAGTTCTGCATATCGCGGGACATGGGAATATAGTCTATTACCTAAAAAGAAGGATGTTTTTTCTTAAACAATACTATTTAAATGAAAATAATATGTCTATCCAAAAGGCAAGGCGTTATAGTGTTTATGGAAAAGAGGATTTTTGGAAACTTGTCTTATTTATTGTAATTAGTGCAACCTTTATTATTCCATTGATAGAGAGTATACGCGGATATAGGAAAATTCATGACAAGGCCTGGTTTATACATCCAATTCTGTGTTTTGGTTTTCTTGTTATGTATGGGTACGTAATTTTAGACCACAGATTAAGAATAGTAGCACGTAAATCATTTTGATATGTTATATAAATTATATCTAGTTATTAAGACAATTAAGAACTTCCCAGTTGCACTTTTTGATAAATTAGGTTTTATTCATGGTTTTATAATCTATAAAATTAGAGGAACAACCTTAGAAATATCTGCAAGAGGAGGAACGGAAGACATGGCAGAGATTGTTGTGGTTCTTGCCGGGGATGAGTATGATTTAAAAAAAATAGTTCTACCTAAAAATCCAACTATTTTTGATTTGGGGGCTCATATTGGGACTTTTTCAATATATATATCTCATAAACTTAAAAACAAATGTAAAATTTTTGCGTATGAACCAGACAGTGAGAATTTTAAATTAGCACAGAAAAACTTACAGGTAAATAAAGTTAAGAATATTAATCTACAAAGGCTTGCTATTTCAGACTATAAAGGGAGGGGTTTTCTTGAAAAGAGAAATTTAAATACAGACGCATACCATCTGGAGTTCTCAAAAAAAAGTAAAGTTGAAAAAAATTGTGACGTTTCAACTATTATTGCAGAAGTAAAAAAAGAACGCATTAAGAAAATTGATATTTTAAAAATGGATATAGAGGGTGGAGAATATAGTATTTTTTTACATAAACCATCACTGATGTATATAAAGAAAAATGTTCACTTTATATTTATAGAGGTTCACAATATAAATAAAAATCTTAACTATTCTAAAATTGAAAAAATAATTGAAGATAATTTCAAGATTATAGGTAAAAAGAAAAGTGTACTTACGCTTGAAAATTTAAGATGGAAAGAAGGTAACAAAGTATGAAAAAAGTAGCAGTAACAGGTTTAAGCGGAGTAATTGGACAGGTTTTTGGGTACTTCATGCCCAATACATATACATTCGTTGACTTATTTAATAGTAGAAAATATTCTGGCCCCCTTAATATCCACTCACATATTAAATTAGATTTACTTGATAAGAACAAAATAGCAAAAGTTTTAAACCAAGTAGATCCTGATATCATTATTCATATGGCATCAGTTACTCATATAGATCAGTGTGAAGAAGATAAAAAAAATAAAAAGCATGGGACTGTATGGAGAACTAACGTTACTGCAACACAGGAAATTGCAAAGTATTCTGCAAAACACAAAAAACATTTTGTATTTTTGTCAACAGAATGTGTTTTCAGCGGCAAAAAAGAATATTATAATGAGCGGTCAAAAAAAGATCCAATAAATTGGTATGGGTATACCAAACACATGGCTGAGGAGGCAATCATAAAATCGGGGGCTCCTGCCGCAATCATACGAGCAGTTGTTGCTTATCATGAAAATGATTTGGGAAAGACCATTTATGGAAAAATTCTAAATAGTTTGTTGTCAGAACCTGAAGTTTTCGCTGTTGCAGACCAGTTTTTTACGCCAACATATACATACGACATCATAAGAGCTATAAAAAAAATTATGAAAAAAGAACACACTGGAATATTTCATGTGGCGCCTGATAAAAGTATTTCTCCTTATGATTTTGCAAGAATAGTTGCAAAAAAAAATAAAATTTCGGTAAAAAAGATTAAGAAAACTACACTGAAGGAATTTTATTCTAAAGAAAAAGCTGCTCTACGACTCCTGCATTCAAGTCTAGAAAGTACTTATTCAAATAAGCTTCTTAAAATAAGGCCAAAGTCTCCTCAAAAAAATTTGCTTAATAAAATATGACACCTCTGGTATCAATTGTTATTCCAACCTACAATAGAAAACTCATGGCTGAAAGGCTTATTAAAAGTATATTAAGTGGTACATATAAAAACGTAGAGATAATTGTTATAGATGATGCATCAAAAGATAAAACAAATGAATATTTGCTAAAGCATTTTAAATCCAAAAGGAACATCCATATTTTTAGAAATAAAAAAAATTTATTCGCAGCAGGTTCAAGAAATGAAGGGTTTAAAAAAATTCATGGAGAATATACTTTTTTTGTTGATGACGACAATGTTTTAGATAGTCATGCAATAAAAGAGTTAGTTGATATTTTTCAGAAAGATGATTCGGTAGGAGAGGCTGGACCTGTTAATTACAGCATGCTTAATAAAAGAAAAGTACTATGGTCTTGCACAAAAAGAAATATGTTTACAACAAAAACAAACCAATCCAGGTCTACATCTGAATTTAAGAACCAGGACAGTTGGGAAACTGACGACATCCCTAATGCATATATGGTTAGATCAAAAGTTATAAAACAAAATAAGATTTCATTCAATGCTCAGTATGGAATCATGTATGAAGAAAGTGACTATGCCTATAGAATTAGGAAAGCGGGATATAAGATAATGGTTGGGAAAAAGGCAAAAATTTATCATGATATAGAATCTTTAATAAAT
>CAZITH010000074.1:0-6333 GCA_964542125.1 uncultured Gammaproteobacteria bacterium
AACTCTTTATATCTTCTGGACGAGCCAACTACTGGTCTTCATTTTGCAGATTTAGAAAAACTTATCGTAGTTTTACATAAACTAGTAGAAAAAGGAAATACAGTAATTGTTATAGAACACAATCTTGATATTATTAAAAACTCAGATTATATAATAGATTTAGGTCCTGAAGGTGGAAAAAATGGGGGGGAGATTATTGCAACAGGTACCCCTCATGAAGTTGCAAGAATTGCAAGTTCCTACACAGGACAATACCTCAAAAAAGAGTTGTGAAAAAAAGACTACTAATTTTATTCTGTCTTTGTATTTTTTTCATTACTCCACATAAAGTTCATGCCTCAGAAACATCAGATAACTTCCAAGTTGACTCAAAAACCACCTACAAAGTTTCAGAATCAGGCACTACCAGAGTTACTCAAATTATTTCTATAACAAATAAAAAAGAGTTTACGTACTCACCCTCTTATAGCCTTGCCCTGCATTTAAAAACTATATCAGACATTTCAGTGTCAAATGCTAACGGGTCAATTCCCTATAAAATGCAGGAGTCTAAAAATGACAAAATCATTTCATTAGATTTCCCAGAAAAAATTATAGGCGTTGGAAAGAAAAATGAGTTTACCATTTCATTTAATAGTTCAGATTTTGCACAAAACGTGGGAAATATTTGGGAATTCACGATCCCGGACCTTTCTAAACCAGATGACTTTAACACGTATGCAGTAACTGTTAGTGTTCCTGATTCATTTGGTGAGCCCACTATTTTAAAACCAGAAACTTCCAGAAGTAAAAACGGAAGCTCTTATACGTTTACAAAAAATGAACTTTCACTAGGCGGCGTTACCATTTACTTTGGGGATACACAGGTGTATCAATTTAACCTCTTATATCACTTAGATAACAGTAATTTATTTCCTATTTCTACTGAAATTGCGCTTCCCTCAAAAACTTCCTATCAGGATGTTCTTATAAACAGCGTAGATCCTAAGCCTAAAAATGTATATTTTGATGAAGATGGAAATATGCTCGCAACGTTTATACTTTCCCCAAAAAGCTCCACGGTTGTTAAAGCTGAAGTTACCGTTAGAGTGAAAGGGTTTCCTGCGCAGGACGCTTTAGATGACTCTAAAATGTCCAAATACTTAAAGCCTCAAAAGTACTGGGAAGTGGCTGATTCCGAGATAGTAAAAATAGCAAAAGACGCTAATACTCCTGAAAAAATTTATAGCTATGTAGTAAAAACTCTTTCGTATAATTACGATAAAACGAGCAAAGAAAACACCAGATTAGGCGCAAAAGGGGTACTGTCTAAGCCGTATTTTGCAGTGTGTCTAGAGTTTACAGATTTGTTTGTTGCTGTAGCACGTGCTGCAGGTATTCCTGCACGCGCAGTAGAAGGATATGCGTACACGTTTGATGATTCAACTAGACCAGTTTCCCTGTTTAAAGACATTTTGCATGCATGGCCAGAGTACTATAATGCAGATAAAAAAACCTGGATAATGGTAGATCCCACATGGGGTAATACGACAAAGGGAACCGATTACTTTAACACATTTGACTATGATCATGTTGCGTTTACAGTAAACGGTCTTAATAGCACATACCCGGTTCCTGCTGGCGGTTATAAATCTGCGGAAGAGACAAAAGACATCTCTGTTGCGTATATTTCCCCAGATGAATATAGAGAAAAAGACGGTTTTGGTGTTTCTTCTTATTTTTCCCCATTCTCCCAAAGCGCACGGGTTGAGGGAAGAATTACTCAGGAAAACACAGGAAATCATATCTCATCAAAACAAAATTACATAGTATACGTAGACAACGTGCGCTCCCAAGAGGTTACTTTTTCACCCCAGCCGCCTTTTAGCAGTACTGAAGTAGGTGTTTCAGTAAAAATTCCCCAACATCTTTCATTTATAAATTCTTTGACAAACATAGAACATACCATTACAATCAAAAACGAGTCTGGGGAAATAGTTTCACACTCCAAAGTGCAGGTTTTCCCAGTATCTCTCAATATTTTAATAGGAGGTGCTATAATTTTTGCAGCAGGAATCGTATTTGTCATTGCCTTCAAAACCGGGGGTTTACCTATTTCTAGACAAAGAAAATAAGGTTATCTACGTAGGCAAAGCAAAAGATCTAAAAAAGCGAGTAAGTTCATATTTTCGAGGGTCCGAGAAAAGAGCGGAGCGACCTTTTACTAAGAGTGCACATGATGCTAAAACCACACACTTAGTTTCTCAGGTGGAGAAAATTGAGCATATTATTGTGCTTTCAGAGGTAGAAGCTTTTTTATTAGAGGCAGCTTTAGTCAAAAGACATAAGCCTTACTACAATATAAAGCTTACAGATGACAAGTCCTATCCTTACGTCTGCATAACGCACACTTCTTCACCAAGTGTAACTATAGTAAGAAAAACAAATGATGCAAACGCTGAGTATTTTGGGCCATTTACTGAAGCGACAGCTTTGAAAACTGTTCTAAAACTTCTGAGAAAAATTTTTCCCTACCAGTCTGTAAAGAATCACCCTAAGCGTAAATGTTTATATTTTCACTTAGGTTTATGTCCGTGTATTCCAATATTTCCAGAAAATCTTTCCCACTACAAAAAAAACTTAAAAAGCTTAGAAAAGGTTCTGTCAGGAAAAAAAGAAATTGTATTAAAGTCACTTATCTCAGACAGAGATGAAGCTTCCAAAAAGGAAAAATTTGAAGACGCTCAAAAAATTCAGTTTCAAATTGATTCTATTGAAAAAATTACTTCCCCGTCTTATGATCCCTTTTACTACATAGAAAACCCTAAAGGACACATGGCAAAAGAGAAGCTGGAAAACGATTCTCTAAAAGAACTTTTGAATTCCTATAATGTTGCGCTTGCAAAGCTTACCAGAATAGAATGTTATGATATCTCAAATTTTCAGGGGGCATATGCTACTGGTTCTATGACGGTTTTTATTAATGGATCTATGGCAAAACATGAGTATAGGAAATTTAAAATCAAAAAGGTTCACCAAATAAATGATTTTGCTATGCACCAGGAAATAATGGGAAGACGGTTAAGGCGAACTGAATGGGAATACCCGGATCTTCTTATAATTGATGGTGGAAAGGGGCAGGTTTCTTCTGTGATGCAGGTATTAGCTGCACTAAAGGTGCAGATACCTGTAATAGGCCTTGCTAAAAAATTTGAAACTATTATTATTCCTGAAAAAGTGTCTGGAAGGTTTGAGTTCCATGAAGTAAGGCTTCCATTGTCTTCTCCAGCAGTTAACTTAGTAAGAAGGATTAGAGATGAAGCACACAGATTTGCAGTGTCATATCATAGGACACTGCGTTCAAAGGGTTTTTTGCAAAATAGCGGATAAAGCTGTTAGTATTAAGGTATGAAAAGTATCGCAAGGCAGTTTTTAGCCGTAATTCTTGCACTTTTTATAACTTCCCAGGTTTTCTCAGGGCTTGTTATAAAAGGAGGTTTTCCTGGATTTCTGTATGCTACAGTACTTCTTACCATAGGGCTTGTAATTGTAAAGCCCATTCTGAATGTTATTACACTTCCTTTAAGTATAATTACGTTAGGTTTGTTTTCAGCGCTCAGTATTCTTTTTATACTTTTTGTCATCACAAAGATTGACCCAAATTTTATAATTACCAGTTTTACCTTTAAAGGATTCAAATTTATGACGTATACAATTCCTACTTTTAAAGCGAATTTTCTTTTGTCTTACGTTCTTATTTCTGCTACAATACAACTTGTCTACAAATTGTCTTTGGCAGTTTTTGAATCATGAGCTCAATATTAAAAGTATTAGAATTTATAGTAGCGCTTCTTTTAATAGGAAGCATTATTATGCAGTCCCGTGGCACATCTGGCGGAATGGCATTTGGCGGAAATTCTGAAAGTTATAGAAGTAAAAGAGGTCTTGAAAAAATTCTCTTTTACGCAACCATAGTGCTAGCTGCATTTTTTGCGCTTCTTTCTATTCTTGCACTCATTAATAAATAATTTCACTGTATGGCTTTTGTCAGGAGAAGATACTATGTTTGGCTTGTTAAAGCATATATAAAGAGGTGGAAGAAAACCATTCTTGCATCCCTTGTTATAGGTGCATTAGTGTTCTTCTTTATTTTTCTTCTCTTGTCTTATTACTTTCTTCCTCTCATAAATAGGGATTTTCAAAAAATAGGATACGCTGGCTCTTACACCTTACAGTCTTTGCCGGAAGAAATTCTTTCAGAGGTTTCCTATGGCCTAACAAAAGTAGACGCCAAAGGGAACATTGAACCTGGGGCTGCAGAAAAATGGACGGTGTCAGATGACGGAAAAACATATACCTTTATGCTAAAAAAGGATTTAAAATTCTCAAATGGTGAAAAGCTTACCTCAAGCGTAATTCCTTTTTCCTTTTCTGATACAAAAAAGAAAATTATTTCAGAATCTGAAATTTTATACACATTAAAAACCCCATACTCGCCATTTTTAGCAACAGTTTCAAAGCCAATTCTTAAAAAAAACTTTGGATTAAATGACTATTATATTTCTAGAATAGATCAGGAGTCAGGATTTATTAAAACGCTGACACTTTCTCAAAAAAATTCAACACATAAACAAATTATTAACTTTTACCCTACACAGGAAGCACTGCTTACTGCTTTTCAGCTGGGTGAAGTAAATGAAGTACACTCACTGTCTTTTTCTGAAAAGCCGGATAAAGTTTTTTCAAAGTGGAAAAACACAGAGGTTAAAAAAGAAGCAGATCATAAAAAGCTAGTTGCACTTTTTTTCAATACAAACGATAAGTCTTTAGGAAATAAAAAGGTTAGACAGGCACTTCTCTACACATTACCTTCTGAATTTGACCAAGGCGCCAGGACCTATTCATATTTACCCCCTTCCTCAATTTATTATTCTAAAAGTCCAAACGAGGGGTTGGTAGACCTAGACCTTTCAAAGTCTCTTATGAAGTCTTCTAATGAAGAAAAGCTTACGGTAACTATTTCCACCACAAGTGATTTACTGGAGGTTGCAAAAAAGGTAGCTGAATCATGGAAAAAAATTCAAGTAACTACAAAGATTCAAGAGACACAAGATGTGCCTGTAAATTTTTCTATTTTTCTTTACACTATAAACCTTCCCAAGGATCCTGATATGTATACGCTGTGGCACTCAGACCAGGTGAATAATATAACTCATTATAAAAATGTGAGGATAGATAAGCTTTTAGAAGACGGAAGGCAGACTACAGATGTGTCTAAAAGACAAGCAATCTACGCAGATGTGCAGAAGTATTTACTGGATGACTCTCCCGCAGCCTTTTTATACTTCCCGTATGTTTACACAGTTGCAAGAAAATAAACTGTGAGCGACCAGGGTCTCGAGTCACAAGTTCTCTTCGTTTCACTCAGAGCCTCGCGACCCCGCCTCCTTCGCTAGCGCTCAGTCCGGCCGTTCGAAACCCTTTTAGGATTTATTCTATAAATTTTCTAAGTGAACTATCTGAGACAATTTTGGAACGGATTATTTCCCATGTTTTTCGGGTTTATGAAGTTTTCCAGTATTAAACTTGTCCCAAAAGTCCTCAACTAACAAGTCCGCAATCATATCTAGTCTTTTTTCTTCCTTCTCTGGTAAAGGCGGGAGCTTAGATACTTTACGCCTAAGTCTTGCTACTTCTTTGGTGAAGTCATTCATATCTTATTGGGAACCAAGCTCTTCTTTCTGGGGAAAGCGAATTTAAAAACTTAGAAAATGCTAAATTAATCTCGTTATAAATTTCAAGACTCCATTGTTTTTCTTCCAAAGTTTTCCCAACCCTATTATATGTTAGGTGAGCCATCTCTTTATTCGCTCTACCTTTTGCAACACTAAGAAGAGCATGCATTTCAGGACGATTACGAAAGTAATCTGATGGATTAGTAAAATAATGTTCGGCTAATATATCATCTTTATGCGCAGTTGCAGGAGTATACAAAAAATCCGTTAAACACCTAGCATGAATAACAAAAGCTTCTACGCATACATTTCTTTCTTCAATGCTTAAATCACTACGAATTAACTGATGAGTAGCATAATTAAGCATATCAAGCTCATACTTAATGTGTTGAACGGCTCCAATCAGCAGTTTTTCTTCAATCATGTTTTGTCAAGTTTAATTCTTGGTTTTCGAGGTTTGCAATAGGCAAAACCATAAAGGATTCGAACGAGAATGAGGCAAGCATTTCAAAAACGAGAATAAATTGAGATTTTGGAACCTAATTTAGAAGCTATAATAAATGTCTGTGAGCGACCAGGGTCTCGAACCCTGAACCTATTCCTTAAGAGGGAATTGCTC
>CAZITH010000075.1:0-6170 GCA_964542125.1 uncultured Gammaproteobacteria bacterium
AATAAGAGGTTAGATTTGTCGGGCCTGCAGATAGGAATGGCTCAAATTTCAAATAAACATAGTAATTTTATAGTAAATTTAGGAGGGGCAACATTTCTTGATGTAAAAAATATTATTGATAAGATTCAAAAAACATTTCAAGATGTTTTTGGTTTTATACCTGAACCTGAAGTGGAGATAGTAAATTAAAAATTTACTGCAGCTTTCATTCTATTTAGAGTTGTGATCCTGTTCTGTATGAGAAAATCACATAAATTTACAATAGGAAAAGATTTTATAGGCGTTGGAATAGGCGCCGTTATTTTAAATAAAGAAGGAAAATTCCTTTTAATAAAACGCGGGAAAGACTCTAAGAATGAGGTGGGCAAATGGGGTTTTCCAGGCGGGGCTATGGAACTTGGGGAGAGTATGGCAGACACTATAAAAAGAGAAATAAAAGAAGAGTTAGGAATTTCTATTAAACCTTTAAAAACCTTGGCGCCTATAAATCACAGAATTCCAAATGAAAAACAGCATTGGGTTGCTGTCCCATATATTTCTCAGCTAACAAAGGGTACCCCTAAAATATTAGAACCTCATAAAATATCTGAGATGGGATGGTTTTCTTTAAAAGAAGCACAGAAATTAAAATTGAGTTTAGTTGCAAAAGAAGCATTTGAGAAAGTAAAAAAAGACTACGCAGAATTAGAAGACTACTTTTAAAGTCTGTTATAAGTCTTAAAATTCGATTCTATTGGGTATTAATGATACAATTACGGCGTGAGAAAACTCATTGGCTTAGTCTTATTTATTGTTGTCCTATTTTCTTCAATTTGGGTCTTTAATTCAATAAAAAAGGTAGAAACTCAGAAAAGAAAAAATACAGTCCAAAGTTATAACCCTCAAAAAATATCTCCTTCTGAAAATTATATAGTTGTGCCATATTGGACATTTCCTAAAGATGAAGTTGGAACAGGATATAATACGTTTCTTTATTTTGGAATTGCTGCAAATAAAAGTGGAATTGATGAAAATGATTCAGGGTTTAAAAATCTCAGAAATTTTACAACGTTTGTAAATGGTAAAAATGCATACTTGGTTGTGAGAATGCTTGGGAGCTCTGAGAACCTGGATATTCTAAAAGATAAAAAAACTCAGGAAAAAATAATTTCCGATTCAGTAAAGATTGCAAAGGAAAATAATTTTTCCGGAATCGTATTAGACTTAGAGACGCAAGGGTTGCCATTTGATAATCTAATGCAAAAAATTACAGCATTTAATTCTGATTTTAGGAAAAAATCACATGATAATAACCTTACGTTTGGAACATTTATATACGGGGATGTCTTTTATAGGGTAAGACCTTATGATGTAGAGAATATTTCAAAAGTTGTAGACAGGGTATATGTTATGACATATGATTTTAGCAAAGCAAAAGGTGATCCAGGTCCTAATTTTCCTTTAGACGGGAAAGAAGTGTATGGATATGATTTCAAAACAATGGTTTCAGATTTTTTAAAAGTAGTACCTTCTGAAAAATTAACTTTTATTTTTGGAATGTTTGGGTATGATTGGACAGTGGATGAAAAAGGAAGAGCCATAGGAATAGCAGAATCAAAAAGCACGTTAGGGTTTGAAAAATTTATGACAGACTGTGTAGATAAAAACTCATGTGAAGTAGTTACTAGTAAGTCTTACGGAGCAAAAATTACTTATAAAAAGGATGACGAAAATCATCATGTGTGGTTTGAAACGTATGCGTCTGAAAAAGAAAAAGAGGCATATCTTTCTTCACAAGATCTACGCTCAATAGGATTCTGGGCATATTCATTCTTTTAATTTCAGAAACAGTTTATAAGAAGTGGTGTTGTGGATTTAAGAAGAGATTGTCTGTTATTTTTCCCCATAACATTTGTTTTATTTAAGAATACAATTTGAGTGCTCCCCGAAGCAACCGGATTTGCAGTAAAATTAATAGTAGCCACTTTTCCTTCACCTGATTGATCTAAAAATCCCTCAGATGTTTCTAGTGATAAAGAGGCCCTTCCATATTCTGCTCTTACTTCACTTAAGTTAATCTGATAAGCCTTTTTATCACCAAAAAAATTTTCATCTGATGGGGAAATTGAGAAATATGTAAAAGAAAAAGGATCGTATGAAAGCTCAATTTGAGCGGAAGCAATGTAATTATTATGTGAGTTGATGTAAATATCTGCTGTTTGTTTTGTATAGCACCCATGAGAAAGAATTTTTGGAATAAAATATATTTCAGTCTCTGCGGTTCTGGTGACACTTTTAGAAACACTTTCTTTTAAAGGGGAGATTTGAGAGAGAAATAAAAAAAGTATTAGACAAAAAATGAATACTGCAGAAAATAAGACTGAGAATATCTTCATAATTACTCTCCAGAACGCGTGGCAAAGCTTCTTAAGAGAATATTAAGATCTCTTTCATCTACCATGTTGTCGTCATTAAGATCAGAATAGGTAAAAGAGTTTCCAATACAAGCTTTTTGAATACACGCAACTAGCATATTATAATCTACTATGTCTAATACTCCATCTAAACTTACATCACCGGAAGTTAATGGTACCTGTGTTGTTGTGGTATCTTGTTGAGTTGGAAGATTTAAAAATCCTGGAATGAGTTTAGGTAATGATCCGTCAACTAAGATTCTCATCTGGTATGAATCAGCAGGTATTTCAGGCAAAGCTGCAGTTCCTGTAAACGCACCACCCTGGTAATTTGCAACACCTGTAAGAGTTGAAACAGCTGAGCCATTTGTCCCTAAGAGTTCAACTTTGTAATTTCTTTGAGTGTGTGTTGGGGTTGAGTTTCCCCCATTCCCAATTCCCTGGTAATTAAAAGATATTGTTAAGTTTTTAGGTGGTAGAGTGGGAATAGGACTTGTAGTTGGAGTTGAGGAAGGAGTATCAGTTGGATTTCCAGTAGGAGCAGTAGTAGGTGTGTCATTCACAGCTGTGGTAGGGGTGGGTGAGTCAGTGGGGTTGGATGGTGTAACTGCTTGAACAGCTTTTGCCAGATTTAATCTAGGGCCAATTGGTTTATCGGGGGAGATAGGATCTGCATTGTTAACAAGCGTTTGTTTTATTTGGTCGGGTGTTAGATTTGGATTTACTGAAAGAAGTATGGCTGCCGCACCTACCACAAATGGAGTAGCCATTGAGGTACCATTCATACATGCGTATTTGTTGTCGGGATATGTTGAGAGAATCATTTGGGCTGATGCTGCAGAACATGTAGTCGCAGTTGTATCTACTCCTCCAGGTGCTGCAATTGTCACCAAAGATCCAAAATTAGAATAAGAAGCGCGCTCATCATTGGGTCCGCTTGCACCTACAGTAATTACGCCATTGCAATTTGCTGGTGATTCAGAAGATGCGTCAATATTTGAATTCCCAGCAGCAACTACTACACTTACGCCTTTACTTCGAGCATAATCAATCGCTTGTTGATATGAGGCAGGACAAGCTCCGCTTCCACCCAAGCTCATATTTATAACTTTTGCATTATTGTCAGCTGCGCTTTGTATCCCGCGCAGAATAGTTGAGTCATCTTGAGTTCCACACTCTGTCCTGCCCGTTGAGGGATCAAGAATTTGATCCATAACTTTTATAGCAAGAATTTTTACATCCCAATTTACCCCTGCAACCCCAACTGAATTGTTAGTAACAGCTCCTATAATTCCAGCTACGTGGGTTCCATGTCCGCACGTATCCATGGGGTCGTCATCATTATTTGAAAAATCTTTACCTTTAATTATGTGATCGCTCAAATCCGGGTGGTTATAGTCTATTCCTGAGTCTAAAACTGCAACTGTAACATTATTACTTCCTTTTGAAGTATCCCATGCAGTAGGTGCCTGAATTCTAGGTAGACCCCATTGCCTGCTGTAGTTTGTGTCATTAGGTGTGGCGTTTGCAAATACATACCGTACCGGCTCAACTGAAATAACTCCAGGTATTTCACTTAATGTTTTTACTGTTTCAGAAACGCTTTTAGAACCGTCAGTGGTAACAACATCTGTATTTCTTAAGTTGTTAGGAAGTGATGAGGAATTTTTAAAAAGATCTTCAGTTTTTTGTTCACCAATTTTTTCCATAGAATCATTAAATTTTTGTAACTTAACCTCGGGTGTAATATTACCTTGCGCATTAATTATTGAATTTTCCTGAGCAATTCGAAGTGTTCCTAAAACTGGAACGCTAGAAATTTTTTCACGTTCTGATACTTGAGTTTTTAAATCATCAGGTGTTTGTCCTGAAGCATATGTCACTCGGAATTTTTTTGGATTTATTAATGAATCCGGATTTTGTTCTAGTGAAGAAATACGTGTTCCCGTAGTAAATTTATACGTATTTCTCTCAACACTTTTAATTTCTGGACTTGATTTGAGTAATTTTATTGCATTTTCAATATTTGTTTTATCTTTTAAAGTTATTTTAACAATCTGTGTCTCCATGTTCATACTTACATCTTCAGTTTTTATTACTTGTGCTCGAGTTTGTATGTCTTTGAGTTTTTGAATTCTGACTTCATAAGAAGATAGAGTAGGTGTTTTTCCTAAAATCATGAGTGTTTGTAGCTTTATAAAGCCCAATGGACTTCCCATTATTTTCTTTTGGTTTTCTAACTGTTGAGTAAGTTGAGCGGGTGAACTTTCCTTATTGTAGATTACAATGAGCTGATTTGGTGAATACACCGTTTGTTTAGGTGTTGGATTTGGGACTTTTATAACTGGACCAAGAATTTGGTTTTTATTAGTGTCTTGAAATGTTGTTGCTGCAAAGGTTTGAGTTCCTTGTAGAAAAATATATAAAACAAAACCACTAAAAATAATAAGCGAGAGATATCGCATACTTACTAATATATACGTTATTCATTATAGCTTGCAACTAGCTTGATAATTTTTCCCATTTTCCCCCTTGACGGATTTTCAAAGATATTGTATTATTCTTTCTACACCTTAAATTAAACAAGGTGATTTTTGTTTTTTAAAATAAAATTTAAATATATATGGCAACATTTCAACGCACCAAACCACATGTAAATATCGGAACCATCGGTCACGTAGATCATGGTAAAACCACTCTCACAGCAGCTATTACTACAGTTCTTGCTAAAAAAGGAATGGCAGAAGCAAGAAAATATGAAGATATTGATAATGCTCCAGAAGAAAGAGCTCGTGGAGTCACCATTAACATTTCCCACCAAGAATACGAAACAGAGAAAAGACATTATGCTCATATAGATGCTCCAGGTCACGCAGATTACATCAAAAACATGATTACCGGAGCAGCCCAAATGGATGGAGCTATCTTAGTTGTTTCAGCAGCAGACGGACCAATGCCTCAGACAAGAGAACACATTCTTCTTGCTCGTCAAGTTGGAGTTCCAGCACTTGTAGTCTTCCTAAATAAAGTTGACATGGTTTCTGATCCAGAACTTATTGAATTAGTTGAAATGGAAGTAAGAGAATTACTTTCTAAATACCAATATCCAGGAGACGAGATACCAATTGTAAGAGGATCAGCTCTTAAAGCAACCCAGGGAGATGCAGCAGCAGAAGAACAGATCATGGAGCTTATGGCTAAGGTTGATGAATACATTCCTACCCCTGAAAGACCAATTGACAAACCTCTTCTTATGCCTGTTGAGGATGTTTTCTCTATTAAAGGTCGCGGAACAGTTGTAACTGGAAGAGTTGAAAGAGGAGTAGTTAAAGTTAATGATACAGTAGCTATTATTGGTATTAGACCTACTAAGGAAGTGGTTGTAACCGGAGTTGAAATGTTTAGAAAACAATTAGATGAAGGACAAGCTGGAGATAACGTAGGACTTTTACTTAGAGGAATTGAAAAAGATGACGTAGAACGCGGACAGGTTGTTGCAAAGCCAGGATCTATTACTCCTCACACCAAATTTGAGGCTGAAGTTTACATTTTGACAAAAGAAGAAGGCGGACGTCATACACCATTCTTCTCTGGATACAGACCACAATTTTATATCAGAACCACTGACGTTACTGGAGAAATTAAATTACAGGAAGGTGTAGAAATGGTTATGCCTGGAGATAACGCAAAAATGAGCGCTGAACTTATTGTACCAGTTGCTATGGAAGAGGGAATGAGATTTGCTATTCGTGAAGGTGGAAGAACAGTTGGAGCAGG
>CAZITH010000076.1:0-6160 GCA_964542125.1 uncultured Gammaproteobacteria bacterium
TTAAGAAATATTCCCCAACCTCAAAATAGCAGTTTTTCAATAGAACCTGAAGTGAGTGCTACACCTACTGCTACACTTACGCCTACACCAACCATGACTGAGACTCCTACCCCTACTGCAACCTCAACACCAACTTTGACTCCAACCCCAACCATGTCTGTTACCCCATCAGCAACAGTAACACCCACTATAACAAATACGCCCACACCTACGGCAACAGCAACTCCAACCCTAAGTCCCAGCCCAACACCATTTAAATTTCCGTCATTTGAGCTGGTTTGCACCAAACAAACACTTAGCTTTCACATCATGGGGATTACAATAAGCACACCATTTCCTGTCTGCGTTCTCATGAAAAAATAATACAGAACTATTTAAAGTGGTAGAAAAAGTGTAAAAGTAGATCCTTTATTTTTTTGACTTTTAACTGTTACTTTTCCATTATGCGCTTCAACAATTTGCTTACTTATATAAAGACCAATTCCTAATCCTTTATAGTCTTTTTGTGTTACAGCTCTATTAAATCTTCCAAAAATTTTTTCCTGGTCTTTTTTGCTTACCCCAATCCCTTTGTCAGAAACTATAAGTACTCCTTGATTATCTACTTTTTTTACTTCAATTGAAATTAATTTTCCACGGCCATATTTAATTGCATTTGAAATAAGATTTGAAATAACTTGCTCGATTCGTACCTTGTCCCAGTTTCCAATGGTTCCTGGGCATGTAATAAGCTTATATGGAATTTTGAGTTTTTTCATTTGTGTGTCAAATCTATTCAGCACTTCAATTACGGAATTATTTAAATCCATGCGCTCTTTTTCTATCTGAAGCCTGCCTGTAGATACAACTGAAACATTTAACAGATCATTTATTAAACTTGCCATTCTTTTACTCTGTTTTTCTGACGTTTCAATCATTTGGATAATTTGATCCTTATTTAAATTATTATCTTTTGAGTTTTTTATTTTATGAAGAATTTGTTGTAAATTTAAAAGAATTGAGGTGAGCGGTGTTTTTAATTCGTGTGACGCAATAGATAAAAACTCATCTCTAGTGAGTATTGCGTCTTGTAATTCAGAAAAAAGCCGTGCCTTATCAACCGCTATCCCAGCACGTCCCGCAATTTCATTTGCAAGGAGTCCATCATCTGAAGAATAATGAAAGTCATTTTTACTGGATGCAATGGTGAGAACTCCTATGACGTTTTTCCTACTTTTTAAAGGTGCAAAAATAAAAGATTTGAGATTTAATTTCTCTACAAGTTCTCTTTCTTCATTAATCCTTGAAACTGTTTTCAGCCATTTTTTTGTTACCCTTCTAATTACAATAGGGTTACCTGTGTTGTATGCTTCATATATAGCCTTTTTATTTCTGGGGTCTGGAGGATATTGAAACATTAAATTTGCCATTTTTTGTTTTTTGGGGTCAGCAATTTTTACTGCTAAGCGCTTCATTTTTCCGTCTTCAAAAATATCAATCATACAAAAGTCAGCAAAATTTGAAACTACAAGCTTAGCAATTATGACAAGAGTTAAGTGATAATCAAGAGAAGAAGAAAGTATTTTACTTGCTTCAGACAGAAATTCTAGTGGGTTTTTGATTACGTACGGCATTAAGCGCATTGTAACAGAATTTCACTTTATTACAAGTTTTCTTGCATGCATGTTCTATAATATAGGGTATCATGCAGTCGGAAAGAGGCAGTAGAAAAACAGAAGGTATTGCTGGAATTCCTGAAGTTGATTTTAGACCTAGCTATGGATTTGCCCAGCATGAGCCGTTGAGTACCAAACTCATTAGGGGTGATTTAGGGGAATTTGCATTTACAAAACACGCAAAAATACAAGAAATTCTTACGGATTTATTTGTGAGTGGAGAAATGGCAAGATCCATGTTTCACTATCCAGAAGACGGTGTTGATCCAGCGCGAGAATCTCAGCGCAAGTTACTGGAATTACAACGTAGTGATACCCCTATTTTATTTCACATAGAAGGGAGTAACGGTCTTTTGCGAGATGTTATTGCAACTGCTGGAACAAGAAGGGTATGGGGGATAGGCATCAGTTTTCCTAATGCGCGAAATTTTACTCAAGACACTTCAACTATGGCATGGGGAAATGTACCAGTGCCTATGGGTGTATCTTTAGATGAGTCATTTGAAATTGCAAAATCCAGAAATGCCTTGCCAAAAAAAGGAGAGATAGCCTATTACGTAAACACTCCAAATATCCAGGGTGACAGTGCCTCCCTTGATGCATTGGATGACTTTGCAAAGTTTTGTGCAGACAGAAGATATAAATTTATTATAGATGAAGGATTTGCGTATAAAAGTTCTGCTGCAAGATTAGTAGAAGAATACGGTGAAACAGTTGCTGTATTAAGGACGTTTTCCAAAGAAGCTGGATTTCCTGGAATTAGAGTGGGAATAGGAATTGTGCCTGATAAGTGGGCAAGAAGAGTAGAGGATCCTTCTAGAAAACCAGAATTTTATCTTCCCGGGCCAACACAACTTTTTATAAATGCACTTTCCAACCCAGATTTTCTAGGACCATATTTAGATGAACGAGAGGCAAAAAAAGCTGAAGATACAAGATTAATGGAAGAAGTTCTTAACGAGTGGAATATAGATTTTTTAAAACCAAGAGGAAGTGCACCGCTATTTGTAGTTTACGGTGAAAAAGGTAATTTTTGTGAAAAAGCAAAATTCGCAGGAGTGTCGCTTACGCCCGGGAGTGTTTATAGGAGAACAAGCCCATGGGAAATGAGTGATAGATATGGACGGTTGGTGGTGCCGGATGACAGAAGTTTATATCAGCATATTGCAAAAAGATTAGACGCGGCAAAGAATGCGGGAGATGTGTTTGTTGATTCTCTGCAGATAGACCATAAAAGAAAAAGGGGTAGTTCCAGATCATTTTAATAATTCTGCACTCTGTTATACAAGAATTTATATAGATGATATTCAGATCAATAAAATTACAGATTAAAGTAAAGATATTATAGAGTAGATCTGCCGTGGGGATCTTTTACAATTCCGTGAACTTCTTTAATAAAAAAATCTACACCGTCTGATTCCAAGACTACATATCCGGCGTTTTTAAATGTCCCAGGTGTAAGTTCCCCATATTTTGCATACCCTAGTTTTGTGAGTAAAATTCTAATTGCTCCACCGTGTGTAACAACTAAAATATTTTTTCCTAAGTAAGCTACAGAAATTTCCCGCAGAATTCTTATAAAACGTTCTAGCACTTCTGAGTCGCTTTCATAATTTAATCCAAATTTAAAATTCCATTTACCTTCTTCGGGCATACTCTTATACTCATCTAATAAGTGCCTAATCTCTTCTTCATAATCTTTTCCCATTTTTCCGTCATGCTCACCAAGGGACCTTTCCCTGAGTGCTTCGTGAGTTGTTATAGTAAGTTTTCTTTCCAAATTTATAATTTCTGCGGTTTGCTGAGTTCGTATTAAATCAGAAGAAAATATTTTATCAAACTGGATGTTTTTTAAAGATTCTTTTGCGTCATGCGCCTGAGAAATCCCTAATTCTGAAAGTTTTGAGTCTTTTTGTCCCTGGATTCTTCCTATAGCATTCCACTCTGTTTGTCCATGACGGATCAGATAAAGAGTGCATAAGTTTTTTGCCATACGTAAGCGAGTGGATTTTAGAGTCTGAAAAACTCGAATATTTTATAGGTAAAAATTGCTGGCCAAATAATTGACTTAATAATGGCCAAGACAAAATCCATAAATGAATGAGCATTTCCTAAAAAATAAACAAAAGCACCTATTAGCCCGAGTCCATAAACTGCTGATCCACCTGAATGATTTTGTACTCTCTTTATATGTTTTATAGACGCGTCTTTCACCTTCTATTACTATACATCTTTAATTTTCTCCATTCAATGGCATTTGTGGCATACAGAAAAATGAGCATTTTTTTGGCTTCTTGAAACGCGCTTCTTATCTTCATATAGTTAATATATACGATGAAAGTTAAGAACAGAAGAAGAAAAGTATTTATTGGATTTACCATGATAGAACTTCTCATAGTAATGGGAATTTTAACAGTTCTTGTTTCCATTACAGTAATTGCGGTAAATCCATTAGAAAATATTAATAAGGCCAGAGACGTTGCTTCAAAAAGTATCGCAAAGGATTTTGTAACTTCTGCTAACACATATTTTGCCACACAAAAAACCCTTCCGTGGGAAAAAAATACTTCCTGCCGTGATGAATTAAAAAAGGAAACTACCATTTCAAAAATGACCTCCTGTGTAGGGGAAATTACACAACAGAGTCAGATTGGGACAAAATATACCACCGCAAGTGAAGCAAAAGATGTGTATGTAACAGAGTGCAGCGGGGCAATAGCGGTTTGTTATCATCCCAAATCTAAGGCGTTAAGCAGTGAAGCAGATGCGCGGTATACAAAAAATGGCGTTTTACAGGCTGGGTGTCCAGGCGGACCAGAATGTTATACGTGTAATTTTTCAACTAATGATGCACAGGAGTGTTTTCAAACGCTTAGTCCTAACGGGACTCTTGCTGTGGCTGCATCCCCTTCTCCAGGAGTCCCGCTTCCTATCCTAAACCGTTCATCTAAAAATACCTGTTCAGATCCTTCTGGCGGACAGGTTTCTTGTATGGCAAAAGTTGTGACTAACAGCACAGGAACCCCTCTTTCTTCTATAGCGCCCCCAGCAGGCCTGGGTCCAGCACAAATTCATACCGCATATAACCTGCCCTGTACACCTGGCGGTTTAGCTGCTTCATCCTGCAATACTCCTTCTTCATTTGGCCCTAAAATACTTGCGGTTGTTATTGCATATCATTCCCCAACTCTTGAAAATGATTTGGCTGTTTATAGTGATACGTATGGTTTGCCACCGTGTACAAAAGCAAATGGGTGTCTAACTGTGGTAAATCAGAATGGAAATACTTCTCCGCCTCCTTCTATAGATGCGTCATGGGCTCTTGAAGAGGCATTAGATGTTCAGATGTCTCACGCCATATGCCAGACGTGCAAGATTTTAGTTATTGAGGCAAACTCAAATTATTTTTCGGATATTTCAGCGGCAGTAAACAAAGCATCTCAATTGGGTGCATCATCCATCTCTAATAGCTATGGAGCAGCGGAATGGTCAGGAGAAACTGCGTTTGATTCATCATATAATCATCCTGGAACTTTTGTTACCGCCTCCTCTGGAGATTGGGGATACGGGGTTTATTATCCAGCAGCTTCTAAAAGTGTTATAGGAGTGGGAGGAACTACGCTTTCACTTTTTGCAGACAATACATATTCTTCAGAAAGTGTTTGGAGCGGTACAGGAAGCGGTTGTTCTCTATACCAAACCGCCAACACATTTCAGACAAGTGCTCAGAACTGGAGCTTAACAGGATGCGGGACTAGGAAAGGTATAGCAGATATCTCAGCTGTAGCAAATCCTAGTACAGGAGTTGCGGTTTATGACTCTACTTCCTATTCTGGAAGGACCGGATGGTGGATTTTGGGCGGAACAAGTGTTTCCTCACCCATAGTTGCGGCAGCTTTGGCTATGACAGCAAATGCACCTGCAGGGGTGGATAGCGCTTCCTATATATCCTATATATATAGTAATCCAGGTAAGTTTAGAGATGTTACTTCAGGATCAAATGGAAGCTGTGGGGGCACAACTGCTTGTAAAGCAGGTGCAGGCTATGATGGTCCTACCGGCTTAGGGTCCCCGAATTTTATTACAACAGCAACTCAAACCCCCAGTCCTGTTCCTACCAGTACTCCAACCCTAACGCCTACAGCCGTTCCATCTCCTACGCCAACCCAGGCGCCTAGAAATTATGCATTAGATGATACCAAATTACTTGCAACCTATGCTATGTTTGCTTTCCCAGATCCAACTCAGATAACTATTAATAATTGGTTAATTGACGTTTCCTTTAGACCTGATTTTGGAGGGGTAGTTTCTGAGCAGAAATATAATCCTACATTATATTATCTTCCAGACAACGGAGACACCATCTTAAATGCTGCTCCGGGTGGAGAACGTAATTATTGTTTTGGGACATCAGCAAGTCCAACCTATGCGGTGTGCCGTGCTATAACCTCTAAATATATTGCATATATGAGTCAGCCATATTTATGGAAGTCATACATTCAGGG
>CAZITH010000077.1:0-6076 GCA_964542125.1 uncultured Gammaproteobacteria bacterium
AACGAAAATAAAAAGAGTAACCCTATGTTTTTCTATAAATTTCTTCATAAACCATTGATGTTTCGTCAGCAGTTTTATTCTAGCTGAACTTTTTTGATTAATTAAGTCCCTTTTCTATAAGATTATTTCTTAATCTACTATCTTCAAGTAATTTAACCATTCCATTCTTAATTTCTGAAACGTCTAGTGGATCAACATAAAGTGCAGCATCCCCAACAACCTCAGGGATGCTTGATTTGTTACATGCAAGAATTGGAAGACCACATGAGGCCGCTTCAAGAAGGGGAAGCCCAAATCCTTCATAAAATGAAGGAAATGCAAAAAAAGTTGCTGTGTTATACAACAAGAGAAGATCTTCAGTAGGTAAAAATCCTAGTAGAAAAATATTTTTATTTTCTTGTGCTTTTTTTTGGACATATACAAGCTCCGTATTCCAGGGGTTATCAGGGTCAACAATTTTATTTGCCAAGGCGCTACCAACCATTACAAGTGGAATATTACCTAATAATGATGCGTCTATTAACCTTTTTAAATTCTTGTTTGGGGTTGCATCCCCAACATATAAAGCAAATTTTTCAGGTAGATTATATTTTTTACAAACATCTTGTTTCTTCGTTGTGGAAAGTTCCAAATATTTATAGATCTCATCTGATGCAAGAGGAATTGAGAAAACTTTAGAGGATGGAATATTGAGTAATTTTACAATATCTTTTTTTGAAGAATCAGAATCTGTAATTATTGCATCAGAAAACTTTACGATATTTCTTTGGATAAGGTATTTTAATTTTCCTTTGGTACCCGCAGGAAACAGCTCTGGAAAAACTAGCGGAGTAAGATCATGAATCGTAACAACTGTTTTCCCCTGCTTTAAGAAAGGCAGTGATAGAAAAAAAGGCTCAAAGTATGGAATATGAAAAACATCCACATTACCTATCTTTTCTCCTTGTGTAAACAAAGTATAAGTATTTTCTGGATGATATTCCTGAAGTGCTTGGATTAAATTCTTTGTGTAGAATCCCGTCCCTCTAATTTTATGCGCAAGTTTATGCTTGGAAACTAAAGGTGAGTGGTCAATTGCGACGTTCATAGAAATATTGTAGCACAGAGTCTTTAGCAAGAAGAAGTATGATTAAAATTGCTGCAGCAGAAACTAGCTTTGCAATAAGCCTAACAATAGTATCTTCAAGTCTGAGTGTAAATAAGTAGCCCCCTTTGGGCAAGTGTACTGAAATTTTTCCTAAAGATTCTGTAACTTGTATTTTCTTTGAGCCCATATAACCTTTCCAGCCTGGAAAATATGCGGTATTAAATGTAATTTGCTTGTCTTTTTCTAAGCTTATTTCAAATTTTTGCTCGACGGCGTTTTTTTCTATAAGTTTTACACTGTTAGACTTGTTGATCTTGGGGAGAGTTTTTTGAAGGGGAAGCCATTTTGTTTGGAAAACGTTTCCTATGCTGTTTGTTGAATAGATAAAGTTAGGGTTTTTCATATAAAACTCATCATTTCTATCCATATAATACGCAGGCTTTGCATATGTAAAAGTAGACAACAGAAGAAAAAAAAGAAGTCCTATGTAAAATACTTTTGAATTATAGATTGTTGTAAGTGAACCAGCTAAAATAGCACAGATAAAAATTTCAAGACTTAAAAGTCGCCATGGAAATTGAAAAAATCCTAGAAATGGAATATTCCTCCATAAAAAGGCTGAGTATGGGGTAATTAAAAAGAAAATTAGAAAAAAACATATGAGTAAAAAGCCTTCAAAAAGCATTATGCGCTTCTTTTTAATAAAGCCTAAACATATAAATAAAATTACTAGAAGATTTGCAATACCTATCTGAAAAGACATTTGGTTGGAAAGGTCCCCTCCTGAAAACCCTGACCCCCACGACGGAATAAGTAATTGAAATAGCTCAGGAAAATTTTGAGTTACATCAAATACTTTTAATCCAACAACATATTTTTCCTCTAGGAGAGCCGGAAAAATAAACACAGAGGTTAATAAAATTCCAAGAATTATTGAAGAACCTGAAGCTAAAAATGTTTTTTTAGGTTTTTTAGATTTATACGAAATAAGAAGTACATAAAAAATTAAAAAACCTGAAAACATGACGGCAAGAATGTTGTGCGAAAAAATTACTAAAGAATAAATTAAAGCTGCAATGGAAATACTAACAGCTGAATTCTTTTTTGCAATCCTGTCAAATGTCCACAATGAATAAGGGAAGAAAGAAAGAGCCCATACTTCACCAACCGAACCTCTTATGTAAATATCTAAAAAATGGTATGGAGCGTACGTGTAAAATGCAGAAACCAATATCCCTCCCCAGTCTGAAAATCTGCTGCGTCCATATAAATAAGCTCCTATAGAGCCTACAATTGTAGCCGTGAAAAGATTAAATTTAAAAGAGTCTATAAAACTTAACCCAAAAAGATGAAACAATGAAGAAAGGTAATTGGGCAGCGGATAGACATAATTAAATAATGGAGACCCGAATGTGTAATTTAAATCTGGAGCCCATATTGGATATAAGGAACCACTACGTAACGTTTTATCAAACTCAAAAAATCTTACAACATGGTATTCTCCATCATGGGTAGGAAAAAGTCCTGAATGCAATAAAGTGATTACAGATAATACAGATAATAGTAAAGTAAAAATTAATCCGCTATGGTATTTAACTTTTTTATTTTTGATAAAGCTTGTTAATAAATTCATAGGTAATTCCACCTAGAACGAAAGCGCCTACAACCATATATTTACTCATTATTACTATTTTAAAGTAATCACCAATAAACATGTAAGGTACGTACGAGAACATAAGCCCTAAAGAGACTACAATAGAAATATTTTTTAAATATTTTTTTTCACTGAGTGCAATAAACGGAAGAACCCATATAAAATACCACGGGTAGAGTTCTTCACGAAGCGGAGAAAGTAAAAATATGATTGTCATACCTATCAGTGAATAGTTCCAGACGCGGTTCCAATTTAACTCTAGACCTTTCCGCCTTTTATATAACACGTACAGAATAATGGGAAGTAAAAATATTACTGCGAATTTAATAAAGAAAGAGATTATGAAAAATACAATTCCTAAAAATGATTTATTTTTTTTAAAAAGATAAAATGACAACAACACAAAAAACATCATTACAATATCATTGTGTCCAGAAACTATTGTCTCTATAAAAACAAGCGGATTTAGGGCAAAAAATGATGTTTTGTATATATTTTTATTAGATAGTTTATATATTAGAAGACAGGAAAAACTGTAAAAAAGAAATGTTAAGATTTTGAACAGAATAATTTCCAAAATGTAATTTCCAAAAGACAGTAAAAAAGGGACTCCAGTTAGAAAAATCCACATGAAACCATAAAGTGCAAATTTATTAGAAGCACGGGTAAACAGGAGGATTGGATCTGAAATAAACTCATTTGGCATAACCATATATGGGTTTTCTCTGTAAAAAAACGTAAGTTTTGCAGTTGCTGCATAATTAAAAATGTCATATGAAAGAATTGTTGGATATGAAAAAATAAATAAAGAAAAAATACCTATGATAATAAAAAAATACTTTCTGTCAGAATGTTTTTGAATAAGTTTTAGAGAGTAAATATACAAAAGAAAAAAAATAAGTATAAATAATACATATATTAATGAAGCTTCAATTCTTTTAGTAAGGTAAAAACCCGTAAAAAGTTTATTTAAATATATGTAGTTAGGATCAATAAATAGATATGAAAAAAACGTAAATAAAAAACAGAGAGAAGCATATATTCCTATAAGAGTTTTTCTCATTTAAATGTCTTTCTTATTTTCAAGGCTTTCTCAATAAGATTTTTTATCTGAAGGTGAACAGGGGTCTTTTTTTCATCTCTCCAGGTAAACTCAACAGGAACTTGGGACTCTAATAGTGTGAGTGCTTCAATGTGCTTAAGTGATTCTTGCCGAAACAAAGCTTCTTTTTCAGTAATGTTTTTGTCATGCTTTTTTGCTTCTTTTAACACCTCAGGAATTTTTTGAAAGTATTCGTCAGATTTATCTAACGCCTTTAAGGCAAGCGGATATTGGCTGTATTCAAAAAGTATTTTTGCCTCAACCAGCTTTTTATCTGCCAAGGATTGATAATATTTATATTTTGCAAAATCACCAAATGAGTAATATTTTTTCAGCATATCCAGAGCCTCAGTAAGTTTGTATAGCTTATTTCCCGGCATAAAGCCTGGATATGGAAGTACGTAGGAAGACTGAGCGTAAGTCAGATGCACTGAAATAAAAAATACAGATAAGAAGGTAAATAGTATTAAAAGCCACATTTTCATATATTATGACGCTTCCTGATCTCTGAGGTAAATAATATAGGAAACCGGAAATCTTAAAGCTGAAAATGCACAAAAAACAAATCCCTGCCACATATCCATGAACCCTTTATGCCTGCCATAAGTCCACAAAAACCACCAAGCTGGCTTAATAAACAAATCTAAAAAAAATATTTTTGTTTTAAATAAAAATGTCTTTCCTCTTAACTCCTGCTTTAGCTGATCAGCCGCAAAAATATTGTATCTGTTCCATTTTTTAACATAAAACGCAAAATCCTTGTAAGGGTAATGCAATAACGCTTCATTCAAATAGCCAACCTCCCCCTGAACTTCTGCTTGCTCATGAACATCTTTCTGGGGCAGTTTTCCTTTTCCATTTTTGTAGAAACGAAGCGTATAGTCTGGATACTGACCACCCTTCATAAGAAATCTTCCTAGGAACCAATTTTTTCTAGGAATCCAATATCCATTTTTTGCATTATCTAATTCATCCTCCCTAATGAGGTTTATTTCATGCTTCAGCTCTTTACTTACTACTTCATCAGCATCCAGCTGAAGTATCCACGGAAATTTGCATGCATCTATAGCAATTTGCTTATTTATGTGGAAATTTTTTTGATTTGGTTTTATTATCACTCTTGCGCCAAATGACTCTGCAATCTCGCAAGTTTTATCCGTTGAGGTTCCATCAACAATAACAATTTCATCAGCCCAGTTCTGGACTGCTTTTAAACACATCGCTAGATTCTCTTCTTCGTTATACGTTGCAAGTGCAACTGATAATTTAACCATAGGATTATTATATCTAAATGAGCTTGAAATCACTAGGCTGGTTATTTGGAGGATAAAACTCTTTTTTGGATAATAAATCCGTTTTGAAGCTTAACAGTTTTTTCAACTTTTCCATCTTTAATAACCGTTTCCATCCACCCTTTATACGACCACTGTTTCTCTGGGTCTGGTTCTACAAGAAGATAGAACAGGGATTTTTTTTCTTGTGGTGGAATATAGTTATATTTGTTTTTCCCATACCATTCTAAAATATAATCATAAGGATACGTGTAAACAGGAGGTGTAAAAACAAAAAGGCCAAAATTTTTAGTGTGCGCGTCATTATAAATATAATCTATTGCCTGTATTTTACCTTTTATTTTTGCTGTTCCACCTAAATCATTAAAATCATTTTTATACCAAGCTATGGCTTGATTTATAAATAAAAGAGAAAATATTATAAGAACAGCTATTACAAGTTTTGATTGTTTTGACAATAGATATGACAACAAAATACCAAATAAAAAGCATAGGTACGCTGACACCTCTAGAAACCACCATGACCATAAAGTAGATCTTATGGGTAAAGTAATTAAAAATAAAAAAATAAGTGAAAGTAGTAAAAATTTTATAAGCTTAAATTTCTTAACAGAATCTTTAGAATTATCTTTTTTCATAAGAATTATTGAGTAAATAGAGGCAAAAATTAAAATACAAATCATGTACCACGTATAAGAGGTGGAAAATAACGCGTCTTTGAACATGTCAGTATGGTTAAAGAAATTATATGCTGATTTTGTATTTGATCCGTGCGTTATAAAAGCTAGAATTCCACGCATACCAATAAAATGGTGACGAATATCAAAAAAAATTAATGTTGTCTGGGTTACAAGAAAGCCAAAAACAGACAGCGTAATGATTTGTAAAGAGAAATAATTTTTAGGTCTTACAAAAAGTAAAGCAGCTACTGTAGGCAACAA
>CAZITH010000078.1:0-5912 GCA_964542125.1 uncultured Gammaproteobacteria bacterium
TATGAGAATCTTCTTCATACTAATTATATGCCTTTTGCGGCACGGTAAAATAAAATGTGGATCCTTTTCCTTTCTCTGAATCCACCCAAATTTTCCCCCTATGTTTTTTTATGATACTTTTTGAGATAAAAAGACCCATCCCTAGTCCTGGAAATGTTTGCAGTTGAGGATCATTTATTTGGTACAGCAGATCAAAAACTTTTTTCTGCTGGTGGGATGCAATACCTATTCCAAAGTCCTGCACAGAAACTACGGCATTTCCGTGAGAAGCCTGAACCTGCACTATAATTTCCTGCGCACCATCTGAATATTTAAGAGCGTTAGTTAAAAGATTTGACAGGACCTGGTAAATTCTAAAACGGTCACCATACACTGAAACAGGCCTGGGAATTTTTACAATAATTTTTTTGTCTCGTCTTACTTCCTGAAACAGCTCACACACTTCATATGTTAAATCACTTATAGAAAACCGCTGTTTACTAAAATTAAGTTTTCCGGTCTGAATTCTTGAGATATCCAGCATGTCGGAAACTAACTCCTGAAGCCTATCTATTTGGGCCCTGAGATTTTGCAGGGGTGAAGTTAAAGAACCGTCCCCCATCTCCTTAGCGCGTTTTATGATAAGGTCTAAATACAAACTCATGCTGGTAATAGGAGTTTTTAGTTCATGAGAGGCCATACTTATAAAATCATCTTTTCGTTTATCTTGTTCACGTTCTGCAGTAATATCAAAAAGGGTTGAGACAACAGAAATAAGCTGTTTGTTTTTGTTAAAAACCGGAGCTGCACTTATTTTCAAAAACAAATGCTTCTTATCATCCCGTATATACTCTATTTCTTCATACACTGCTTTTCGTCCGGATTTTATTACTTTTAAAAGTGCTGTATCTTTTACCTGCAATTTCTTTCCGTTTTTATATTCATGTTCCGCAAAATACCTATTTGCAGAATCAAAATCAGTTGGAACTTTTTGTGAAAGCATTTCTTCAAGCTTTTTATTTACTTCTATTTTGTTTTCTTTTAGATTTGCTATGCGCACTGCAATAGGCATTTGCTGTAAAACGCTTTGAAATCTCAGGCTTTCCTCTTCAGCTCTCTGTGCTGCAATTTTTTCCTTTATGATAAGTTTATCTAATGACTGCTTGAGCCACCCTATGGTGATTGCCAAAATAAAGTACACTACTAAGAAAAATAAGGTAGAGATAAGGCCAGTTGTCCTCTGGTGCGGGGATTGAATTACAAGAACCAGATATGCGTAGTATAGGGGAATAAGTATAGCTGCAATTACCCCTCCGCGTATACCATCTCTAAATGCAGAGTAAATAATCTGCGCAATGCTAAATAGTATAATGAAAAATGCACCTAAACCAATTAGTGTAAAAGGGATTCTTATAAAAACCTCTAGACAGAGAAGGAAAAGAAGAGTCTGCCAAATAGGAAAGACATATGAATACTTCCCCAAACCCAGACGGGAAATGGGGTTTATATATTGAAAGTTCATAGCAAATCACTCTATCATTCCTAATTTATGTAGAAACTATGTAATGAATAGGTAAGAAGTATGTAAGCTGAGCTTATCTTCGTAGGGTTTGATTCACTTGTCGTAAGGTATCTGGTTTCATCACTCCTCCTCCCGCCTCAAATTCTCTCTGGAATCTTAGATATGCTGTTCTGGGGTTTATACCTCTGGGAGCTATACTCTCTTTTTTTACTGCGGCAATTGCGCTTTTTGCAATAACTTGCATTTCACCTGGCGCAAATTGAACTTGTGTGCGGTCATAAATTCTGGGGAAATTATCAGGTCCCGCTTTTACTAATTCCCTGGGCAAATACGACAATAATTTTTTATTCACCGTAAGTGCTTCTTCTAGTTTTCCAGCTGCTTCTCCTTGTGCACGTTTCTCCATAAGATGCGCAAGTCTTGCTGTCATAAGCATAGCTAGCTCATAAACTGAATGATGAGTAGTCTGAAAAGTAACAGGCAGATTTTCTTTTACTATTTGATTTACCTGGCGCTCTAAAAGTGTTAAAGGTGATGTTTCTCTTGCCATAAATTTATTAAAACACGTGCTTCCCCACAACATACATAAGATTAGGTAACCTGAATATTTTCAGGGTTCTGAGGATTTAAGCCGTTGACATAGTGCGCTCGTATTGCTCTTTACGCCTCTGGTGAATTATCTGCAGACCATCATTTGGCATATCAGGTCTGACCTCTCCTGGTTTTAAGTCAAATCCTTTCCCGGGTTTTATAAACGGGAAATACTTACTTTCCGCTAAAGTTTTTAAAGTCATTCCCCATGGTGCATCTCTCCAAGCACGCCACCCTTTCTCTGATGTATAGGCAATATTTCCTGGGAATAAATGGTGCTGATCCTGCCCGCCCACTTCATCTAGTGTTGCCCAGCTTAATGCTCTTCCTAATAACCCAGCGTCTACAGCATCAGTTGTAACAGAACCGTCCGGCTTTACACGCGGCTTAAATGTTTCTTCTTTGAGTGCTTTTGCTAAAAGCCTTTGATTCAGCTCTCCCGCGTGTCCCAGGGAATTTACTACATTTCCACCCGCCAAAAGATATAATATTCGTGCACCATCTATTGCAGCACCTGCCGCCAAAGCCTTTGCTGCGCCCACAGGTGACCACTCACCTCGTTTTAAAAATACCGCAGCTGCTGGAATTCCTACTCCCAGCATATAATCTTTTCTCGTAATTGGTTTTTCTTGTTTTTCCTCACGCAGATCTTGTTCTTTTAAATCTGGCCTCTCTCTAAATAAATCTCCAGCATTTTTATAATAGCTATAGTTATTTCTAATAACCCCTCTTACTCCATTGTTTCTCACGCGTACCGGTGAATGAGGGTCACCCAGTAAAATCTCTGCAATATCATCCTGTGTATACGGACCCTTATGTGGTTCTTCTGGATAAAAGTATTGTGGTTCTGTTGGGTTTAATATTTCCCGCAGCTGGTTTGGTTTATAGACACCAGGCTCTTCATACGTATCTCCTAAACGGCTTCTTAAAAGATTATCAGCATACTTTCCTATACCTCTCACGTCTTCTTCTGAAAATGAATCTACAAACGGATCTAAATGAGGAAATTTTTCAGGAACTTTAACTATTTCTGCATGGTCTGGATTGTTATCCAGCCATTCTAAAGCCCTATTAATTCTCCAGAATGGTGCTAGAGATGCGTCAGTTGCACTGTGATGAATCCTGTGGACTGCTGCCCATTCTATAGGGTGTCCACCATACGTTCTTTGTTGTATGTCAAATAGTTCTGCAAGCCATGGGTGAATTTCAAGACTCCTATGAGTTTTTTCCCGGTGGTTTCTTATGGTAATGTCTGCAGCGCCTATGGCCGCGTAAACTCCCGCAAGTGCACCCAGTGTTGCACCTGTTTTTACAACTTTTTTCATAACTTCTCTGCCGCGGTGAGATGGTTTTTGCTTTTCAGACATAAGCATTAATTCTATCTGTTCTAGGGGAAAAATGAAATAAGCAGATTTATTACCCAGAAACTTAAGAAAGGTTAAAATGTGGAAGCTTTAGATCCAGGGCGCATAACCATTCTGGATAAATATAAACAAATAACTATAAGCAAGCTTCCTATTATAAAAGGCAGAGGCCGTGCGTAGGCAGAAAGAAACCCGCCAGCTATAGGGCCTACTATCATGCCTATACTCTGGTAAGAAGCATTTAGCCCCATGACAGAGCCCTGAGATTTGGCATCTGCTTCCTGAGAAAGAATGGTAGGAATAAGAGTCTGCACTATACTGTTAAACAGACCAATAATAGCCATAGCGCCTACAAATAACGTTAATGAAGGAATAAGGGTCATCACAAATAATGCTGCCGCGGTAAAACCCAGAGACACCATAAATGCTTTTTTAACACCCAGCCATTTAGACACACGCTGTACTAAAAATGTCTGAGTTACTAACCCTATAGCTCCAAAGATTACAAATAAAATAGCGTTTCCCTGAGCTGAAAGGTGCAGCACATTTAAAACGTATGGCTGGAATCCAAAGATAATAGAACACGAAAACGCTAAAAAGAAAATAAGAGTGATTAAAAATGTTGGGCCCACATGAGGTTCCACTAATGTTTTTGCTAAAAGAGGTAAATCAAATAATTTTCCCGTATGTTTTTGTCCTATATGTTTATTTGTTTCTGGAAGGTAAAAAATAGTCATAAGCGCTGCTATGAGAGTTATTACTCCGGCTATGATAAACGGTACTCCGCTTCCCCACCCTACAGAGAGCGCAGCAACAGCCGGCCCAAATACAAATCCAAAACTAAATGCAGCTCCCACTATTCCAAATGCATGAGCGCGGTCTTTCGGCTCTGTGGAATCAGAAATAACCGCAAACGCCACCGGAATGTTTCCTGCTGTTAACCCGTCTAACGCACGAGCAATATACAAAAAGAGCGCGCTGGGGGCAAAAGCCATAATAAAAAATGATGCAACGGTCCCCAAAATAGAGATAACTAAAAGCGGTCTTCTTCCATATTTATCTGAAAGCCTTCCTATAATAGGTGTTGAGATAAACTGGCAAACTGAGAACAATGAAAACAACAGCCCATTCTCAAAGTCTGAAAGCCCGTACTTTCTGGAATATGCGTAGATAAGCGGAATGATAATCCCATATCCCAGCATATTTACCAACGCAATTAAGGCTATGATAAGAAGATTTCTGTTTTCTTTTTTAAAAATACCCATGAAGGATTTATTGTACCATGTTTTGCGTGCTGATAGAGTCATTGACAAGGAAGGCAAAAAGCGGTAAAAAGAGCTAGGGAGGAAAGGCATAAGGAAATATGGAGGAAAAGATAGGAAACGAGCTAAAAACCAAGTCACCCGCAAGCAATAAAACAACTATAACTATTTCTGGAATAGATGAAAAAACATGGGCAGTTTTGTGTCATGTTACAACTTTTGCAGGACACGCAGTTCCTTTTGGAAACATCATAGGACCTTTAATTATCTGGCTTTTAAAGCGCCAGGAAATGCCGTGGGTAGATGAACAGGGAAAAGAAGCATTAAATTTTCAGATCACTATTTCTATATTTTTCATCATAAGTTTTGTTTTAGTATTTTTACTGGTAGGATTTTTACTTCTCCCGGTAGTATTTCTGCTAGACCTTATTTTTGTGATTCTTGCTATAGTAAAAACCGCCCAGGGTGAACACTACCACTACCCCCTCTCCATAAAGTTTATTAAGTAACCCTTTTTATCGTTATCACTTTGGCCTGATTGCACTTCTTGTTTTTTCAATTAATCATCAATTGGAACGTGATACCAACATTTTCTTTTTCTCACAATCGCAAACAAAGGACGTAAAGTTTTTTCGAGTGAGTGTTCAGGGGAATTCCGTGAATACGGAAGGGGTCTAAGTTCCCCGATAAACGAACGACGGAAAATAGTCCGACTTTGCTTGAAAATGTTTTTGCGCAACTTTTGACACCAAAAGTTGCAAATAAAAAATACTTGTCGAGAGGCTTTGGTACTTTCCCCGGAAGGAAAGTACAAGAAAATTGAATCGTGACAGGAGCTTTTAATTCAAGGAGCGCAGTGAAATGAGCACCGCAAGATATTTTTATTGACGACTCAAAAGAACAAGGAATAGTGCGGCAAAAAAGTTAAGACGTCATGCGCTTATTTAGCTTACAAAGTAGTTATGGGCCTTGCTTGAAGTATAAATACAGTGTTTTTTTCAATTCCCCATTCAATGTCTTGTGGAAATTTAAATATGTCCTCAATAAGAAGTCCCAGCGCCGCAAGATCCTGTATGTTGCCTTCAGATAAAATCAATTCTCCTTCCTGCTCTCCATGAGTGTGAGAAATTAATCCGTGATTAATCTTATTTACTATATAATAAGTTGGCCCGTAAACAGGATGATTAATAAATA
>CAZITH010000079.1:0-5763 GCA_964542125.1 uncultured Gammaproteobacteria bacterium
TGATTTTTTTGCAACATCAAGTGCTTCCTCAACTGAAGAAACAATCGAAGCGCCTTCGAGCTTGTAGCTTGAATCACGAGTGATAATAATGTTTGTCCTTCCTGGAAGAATTCGTCCTATGGAATCATACGTTTTTCTTCCCATGATAATAGGATGCCCCATGGTAATTTCTTTGAATCGTTTTAACTCTCCTGGAATATTCCATAAGAGTTTATTTCCTCCACCAAGTTCTTTATTTTTTGCAATAGCTGCAATTGCTGAAATCATAGTTTTATTGTAACAGTTTCAATCCTTCTTGAATTGCTTCTTCAGTATTAGGAAGAAGGTTTAATTTCCCCACATTATCTATTTCTATCCATTCTGGAATGGTTTCATCAGTCTCTTTCAGCTTGCCTTCGTGTTGTTTAACCAAAAAAACATTCCAGGAAGTATACAATACTTCTCCTCCTTTTCTTGGAATTTCTGCCTCATAAACTTTTGGGATTTTTATCATTGAGGATTTTTCTGGAATAAGTCCTGTCTCTTCCTGAAATTCTCTGGCGGCTCCATCTTCTAAACTTTCACCTTCATCAAGTCTTCCTCCTGGCAGTCCGTAAACTCCCGTTAGATGATGTGCTGCTTCTCCATGTTTTACCAGTAAAACCCGAGATTTATCAAATGCTAATACCGCAACAGTAGTAGTCCTTTGCATAATTCAAAAGTCAAAAGGCAAAGGTCAAAATTATAAGTCATAAGTAAAAACTTTTTAAATCTTTTGATTCTTTACTTACCGCTTTGCATTTTGAATTTTAAATTTTAACGTTTTCAGCCTGACATCTTTCCTGTTTTTTTGTCATACAACCCGCCTGCAACTGTTAACTCTGCCTTCATCATTGGATACGGATCATAATCTATTAATTCCACATCTTCTGGTTTAAAATCATCTATGCTTTTAAGCTTTCTTTTAATTTTTACGGTTGGAAACGGCTTGGGTTCTCTGGTTAACTGCTCTTTTACCTGTTCTACATGATTTTCATAGATATGCGCATCACCAAACGTGTGGACAAATTCTCCTGGCTTTAACCCCATCACATTTGCAATTATTACTGTTAACAAAGAATATGATGCTATGTTAAATGGCACTCCTAAAAATAAATCTGCAGAACGCTGGTAAAGCTGAAGAGATAACTTATCTCCACGGCGAGAAACTTGATACATGTTGTGACAAATTGGAAATCTATTGGCATCTTTTTTAAGGGCCATAGTATACATATATTCTGGATTCCAGGAAGTAACTATGGCATTTTTTGCATCCGGGTCTTCCTGCAATTCCTGCATGACCCACGCAAGCTGATCTATGGTTCTTTTGGTTTTAGTAGGCCATTTTCTCCACATCTCTCCGTAAATTCTCGGCAACTCTCCCCATTTTTTTGCAAACTTTTCGTCTTCCGCAATTTTTTGGATAAACTCGTCTTTTGTTATTTTTTTCTTTGGGTTTTGCGTAAGATAGATTTTATACGGATAGTCATCCCAAATGTGGACATTATTATCTACTAAATACTTTATATTGGTTTGCCCTGACATGAACCAGTACAACTCGTGTAAAACTCCTTTCCAATACACGCGTTTTGTGGTGAGTAATGGAAATCCTTGTGACAAATCGTACCTGGTTTGGCGCCCAAACAAACTGTATAAAACTACGTCAGTACCCCGGTCAACCTTTCTTTCTCCATATTCTAACGCTTCTTTTAATAAATCGAGGTATTGTAATTCCGGATGTCTAGCACTGGTTGTAGATTTGAATTTTGAATTTTGCATTTTGAATTTAAGCTATTTTATGAGCTCCTTTTAATTAAGTCCTCGAGCGAATAAAATACCGAGAGTCTCTGGCAAGTCACAAGGTCCTGGACGCGCCAAGAGTTATCGTTATACTTGTTTTTCTTTTTTAGTAGTAGTTACTCTACCCCCTTGCCATTGGCCTCTGTACATATTTCCTCCGCCTGAAACTTCTGAAAATTGGATATGCATAAACCGCGCTCCCATTTCTATTTCTACCGTTACAGGTCCCGCATTTGCAAGACCAAATGTTAGCCCTCCACAGTACCCTGGAGGCACATTTCCTGCTCGTATCATTAAACCGCTTCTGTAGGTAGTGGACCTAGGTGTAATAGATGCTGTCAAATTCTCCGGCATATTTACATCTTCTATGGTTTTTACCAAATAAAAATCTCCTGGCTTAATAACTAATTTCAGACTTTTTTTCTCATCAAACTTTTTAACCAACTTCACATCCGCTGTATGACGCTCAGTTACACCCAGGAATGCTTTTTTGCCAGTAATTTTATACGCCTCGCCCAGACGCAGATCAAATCCCGCACCCTCAGGATTTGTTAATTCTCGCTCAGAAAGATTCTCAACTAACTTAATTTCTTTTACTAATTTTAAAAGCTGTTTAGGACCTAAAACCATATGAGAAAAACTTCTCTACTTGCTAACGCTTCCTCGAAGAATATTATTCGAGAAAATGTAGCTACTTAGAACTATCTATTCATAAAAATTATAAATTCTGAATTATCTCTTTTGTCACTTCTTCCTCACTTTTTTCCCCGTCTATTGCCACACATTCAGCAGGAAATTCTTTTATTACGTATTCGTAATTTCTGACTATCTTAGCAAGTTTTTCCTCTTTTTCATAGATATCTTTTTTCTTCTCCATGGTGCTTAACCTCTCTGCAGCATGTTTGGCAGAAACTCTCAGATAAAATGTTTTATCGGGACATAAAAACTGGTGATACAAAGAAAAATTTCCCTGAGAAACCAAAACAGAATACAAAGTATTTTTGCTTTCTTCTGAATGCAGGTCAAACAAACCATATGCAGGAGTGGACCAAATACTTCTATGTGACAGCACTATATCTCCTCGTTTTAGTGCTGGTGTTACTATTTCTAAATGGTTTTCTGCTCTATCTGCTGAATACAAATCCTGGTAGGCCCGGGAGGGGATATACACTTTAGAAAACAGCGCATCTCTTATTATTTTCTGGATGACTCCTTCTGCCTGCGGCTCACTCGTCACCACAACTTTTTTCCCTTGATTCTCAAAATACCTTTTAATACTCTCTACCTGTGTAGACTTTCCACATCCATCAATCCCCTCAAAGGCATAATATTTACCTTTAAAAAGGTTTCGTTTTAAATCTTGCCGGAAAGAAATGTGATATTTCATTAAAAACTTCTCGACTCTTATGCTTGCTCAAAAATATTGTTCGTAAAACACGCAGTGACTTGTTAACTCCTGATCACTTGGACAGTTTTTTTATTTCACTGAGGATATCCTGGGTTACTTCTTCTATTCCTTTCTCTGCATTTATCTTAATCATTTCTTCTGGAAACTTTTGAAGTAAGAAATTATATCCTTCCTTGAGTTTTTCAAGCTTTTCTTTTTTCTCATATATCTCAGGATCCCTTCCCATTTTCTTAAAACGCTCTACTGCTGTTTCTGCCTTAACATCCAGTACAAAAGATATGTCAGGTGCTATAAACTCGTGATACATAGAAAGAATTGATAATGCCACAAGCAGCTGATCTGCGTTTTCTTCTTTTTCTGATTCGTATTTATCCAGTAATCCATAGGGAATAGATGACCAGAAACTTCTGTCAGTAATTACCACTGCCCCCTCTTTTAGGGCAGGGGTAACCAATTCCTCAAGAAAAGTTGCACGCTGCGCTGCAAAGAGATACTGGATGGCTACTGCAGGAATTTTAACTGTCCCTTTTAGTATTGAGTCAATTAATGGTCCCATAGCTCCGTCGCGTCTTGGCTCATGAGTTTTAACAACTTTTTTCCCTTGATTCTCAAAATACTCTGCAATGTGGTCAACCTGCGTAGTTTTACCGCTCTCATCTATTCCCTCAAGGGCAATGTATAAACCAGGATAAGGATTCTTCTTAAGGTCTATCGTGAAATTAATGTCGTATTTCATAGTTCAAAACTCAAAAGGCAAAGGTCAAAATTACAAGTTTAAAGTAAAAACTTCTTAATACTTTTGATTTTTACTTATAGTTTTGCATTTTGAATTTTAATTTTTGCGCTTTAACTTTCTTCATGTATCTTGCTCTCAATTGGGCCTTCCTGCATAACGTATTTTGCATCAGATCTTTCATTGTATGGCTTTTCAGCTGGACTGCTTAACTCCTCAAATGTCATAGCACAAATCCTCATCCCGGGAGTTAGTGCTACTGCCATGCGTCCCAAATTTCCTAGTTCTAAAACGCAGTTTCCATTCCATCCTGGATGAAATACGGACGCGGTTGAATGTACCACTATTCCCATCCGCCCCAGAGAAGAACGTCCTTCCAGTCTTCCCATCATGTCAGCGGGGATTTTTACCTTCTCTAACGTTACTGCTAAAACAAAATCCCCTGGCTGCATAATAAATTGATCACTGTCTTTTAGTTTTACCTCCTTAGTAATTTCAGCACCGTAATCCTTCTTATATGGGTCTATGTAGGGGTATTTACTGTGGTCAAAAATTCTAAATAGATTTCCTAGCCGTAAGTCTATAGAACACGCACCTAACTGTGCATCCAAATCAGGTGTAGGGGTTATAATAATTTTCTCATCTTTCAGTGCTTTCTTGATGTCTCTGTCTGATAAAACTGACATAACTTTATCATACTAGCGGATGAGCACTATATTTTCAAGAAAGAAATTTGACAACATGTAAATATTGTAGCTATTATGAATTGTGGATATTTCCATCTTGAAAGAAAAGACTGAAGACGCGCTTCTCTCTTCTGTAAAACGTATTGCTGTAACCACTCTCTCTCTTGTTATTCTTATTTCTATTCCTATTACATACACCTTGATAGGACAGCGTGCAGACCTCAGGCAGCGCGCGGCAGGAACCTCATCTGTGTCTGGAACTCCATCTTGTGAATGGAGCAAGCCCAGCGTAAACCCTGGAGAAACAGCAGAGTTAATCTTAATTAATTATAATGCAGATGTTCCTGATGTTGGAGGAAAACTAGCTCCAGTTATTTCTCCTCCTTCTGGATATAGATTTATTGAAAAATTAGAGAATGGAAATTTTCTCTATCAGCTAGACACTCCAGGCAGCACATTTACAGCGTCCCTTCTAGATCCAGAATCTACTGGAAGTAATTCTGATTTAAAAACTGTTGCAACATGCATTATTTCTACTACTAACGCTGCCGGAACAGTAAACTCTCAAAATTCAGCACAAGTTAACCCTCCCACTCAGCAAGACAATTCTAAAATATATGACGCACTTGTAGCCTGTATGCAGGAAGGATCTAGCTGTGATCCTGCCACTCAAAAAAAATTAGATTATTATCCGGATGGAGTAATTGATGCAAAAGACCTCAACGTATTCTTAAGGAATTCTTCTTCTCGCTAAGCTGTTTCTTTCTTGCAATGCCTAAAAAATACGCATAAGATTAAATGGTATGAGTATATCTGGAATTGGGAAAAGTTTAGAAACTTCTCTCTTTGGTTCTAAGAAACGCGTCATTAATACCATCCTTACTACAGTTATTCTTTTTGCAGTTCCTATAACACTACAGCTAACATTTCAAAGACAGGACGTACGCCAACGCGCAGCTGGAACGTATCCAGATGGATGTCCCAATAACTATACAGTTAACGGAACCACCTATTCAAATGCTTGTACCAATTTGCAGTGTTCTCAATTAGGCATGGTTCCTTATCAGGGGGCTGGAGCTGATACTGCTTGTCAGGGAATAAACTGGGCAACAGGACAA
>CAZITH010000080.1:0-5750 GCA_964542125.1 uncultured Gammaproteobacteria bacterium
GAATCTCCAGGTTGTTTTTTAATAAATACCATACTGTAAAAAAACACCCCCTTCGCGGCTTCGCCACTGGGCAAGCCTTTTATTCGTGTAACTATTATATGCTTTTAAAAACCCTATAGCAAGTTTTATGCGCCTCTTTCTAGAGGTCCTCTGAGGTGAAAATGAAGATGGTCTATGTCCTGTGCTCCTCCCCCGTTTACCACAATTCTGTAGCCTTTCCCCATAAGTTTTTCGTGATCTATTAAGTGTTTTATTCCTTTAGAAATAGCGTCCACCACGGGAGAGGTAGAATGGAAAAAATCCTCTATGTGACGCTTTGGGATAATAATTTTATGGATGGGCGACAGAGGATTTATATCATCAAATGCAACTATTTCAGAATCCTCATAAGAAAATTCTTTTGGGATTTCTCCTGTAACAATTTTACAAAAAATACAATCTTTATCTTTCATAACAAAATTTTGTAAAAGAACGAAGTGACCTTTTACAAAAAATACAATCAGTCTTATTCATAATTATAAATTTCTACTTCCTCTTAAACATTCCCCTTAAAATGTTCATGGGATTTCTTGCTGGTAAAGAACCCTGAAGCTCTCTTCTCATTTCTCTCAGAATAGCTGCATCCCCTGCGTTAAATGGAGCCTTAGCATTGTTAGTCAATATCATAACATCATTTCTCGATAATTGAATAGTTCTGTTGCCTCCTATTTGGGTTGCCGTTTCAGCAAACCTGTCATGAAGTGTGTGTATAGGAGAATCTTTAAACTTTAATGCAGCCTTATAAGAACCGTCAGCAACCGCTGCAGATTGAGCCAAGGAGTATTGGGCATCCACTTCCCGTTTCCAATAGTCAAACACCGGAACTCTCAAACGTACCACTGCTGTTTTATCACCCTCCTTCTGCTCTTGTTTTACCTCAGGTAATCCTTTTAAATTTTCCATATAAAATGTTTCTTATTTTACCACCGCCTTGTTTTTTTAGTCAAATTACTTACCTATTTTTTCCTCTGGAACATTTTTCTTACAAAACCAAATTTATTTGGAGTCATTCGCTTATCAGGATTATTTATATAATCATTTCCTAACTTATCTAAAAACGCAGTAGGCTTAATTCGATCTAGTATAGCTACAGCCCCTTTTTGAGCTATGGGTCCTTCTAATAAAAACCTCTCAAGTGCATATATCTCTGCACCGCTTATTTCCACTGGTACCTCAATTGCTTTGTTTTCAGGTTTTAAACATTTTTTAATCTTTGCTAAGGCTTTTCTCCCCATTTCAAGCTGATTATTAACATTTATCTGGGTATGCCCGCCATAGTTAGAGGCTATTTGCTCTTCCTGCTTAAATATGTCCTCCATAAAATTCACAAACGGAACTGCTTCTGAAGGACGCACAGAAACAGTTGCAACACGCCTATCATGAAGGTCTTTTTCCCGGGCATTTTCCCAGGCATATTCAGCTAAGTAACTAGTGTCTTCTTCAGGTCTTCTCATGGGGATATATTATACTACCCTCTGTCTATTTTAAAAATTTAATCTTCTTCTTTTTGCAGGTTCAGGGGCCTTTCCAGCATGACTTTGGAAAGATCTTATTCTTTTTATTCCCAACATAACCGCAAAGCCAGCAGTAAGAGTTCCTTTGAAAAAAATAGCTTCTGATGTATTAACTATTTCATCACAAAGTTTTGCAGCTGCATGTTTTACCCGTTCATTATCTTTTATGGTCTGAAAAGGATGTTTTACAGCTTGTTTTCTTCTTTCCCGCTTTTCTTCTGTAATTTTACGCTCATCTTCAGCTCTTCTTAAGTTAAACTCAATCTCAGCGTCATTAATAACTCTGTCTATGGGCGTTTGCCACTCTTTCATATCTGAATTGTACCACTGATTTTGCATAAATAAAAAAGATCTGTTAAAATTTCCCCTTATGACTCTACCACCAGACAGACGAGAAGGCGCAACTCATGTAATGTATGCTCCAGAGCACTCAAGATTCGAGCGCAAACACAATAATATAGGTATCATTTTCCCTGGCCAAACCGTACGGGAACTGGGAATGTTTGATAAGTGGATGGAATTTCCAGCCGGAAAAGAACTCCTGGAGCGCGGAAATAAAATCTTAAAAGAAGAATGCAACATGGATATTCTAGATATGGCAAAAACTGTGGAGAATGAGGATGAAGCAGAAACAAAAAAACGTGCGGCTTTTTTCCAGCAGGCAAGATTCACAGTTCCAGCAGTCTATCTTCTTTCTATGGCAATTCATAACGTTAATAAATTCCACAAAAGAAAGGATGGATATAAAACAATTCCCGGATATGTTACAGGAATAAGCATGGGGATGGGCACTGCCGCGGTTTTGGCAGGATATATGGATTTTGAAACAGGACTCAGGTTTCATGCAGAACGCGGAAAAATCATGCAGGAAGAAAGCGACCCAACACCCACCTCTATGGTAACTTTAGTAGGTGATGAAGAAAAAATTCAGTCTTATTTGAGACGTCCTGAAAATGCATCTTTAGACATATGCCTTATAAATGATGATGCGTTGTGGGTTGTGGGAGGACCAGATAATCCTGAGGACCCTAATTCACCCATGCAGCGGTTAAGACGAGAATTTAAGGGTTATGGATTTAAACGAGCAATGGAGGTGGGAACAGACCGCGCAATGCACGGCAGATATGTAAGACCTGCACGCACCGCATTTGATGCATTAGTAGAGACTACTCCATTTAACAAACCTCACTCAGTAGTAATCAGCTCTTTAACAGGTCTTCCTATAAATAGCGAGGAAGGAATGAGAGATGAGCTAAAACTATCTTTTGATCACACAGTAGACAACAGAAAACCACCAGAGTTTATGAAGGCAAACGGTATACATGTGGTGTATGAGGTAGGAAATGAAAAAGGATTTTTTGCAAAAATGGCAGGAAATCATTTAGTACAAGTTGCTGCTGTAGGAACTGTAGGAGTTGGAGCCTTAGCTGTGGGCGCAGCAGAAGTCTGGACACATCATCATCCTCACCACCCGGAAAACGGGAAGAAGAATTAATTTGAATTACCGTACTTCTTTAAGTCTTTGCTGGTAGCCTTCTTGAAGAAAACTGATAAATCTCCCGGCGTTTCTTGCCATTATTCTGTCTTGAGTTCCTTCGTACATTGCAACCAAACGGTCTTGAAGATCTAAAATGTCAGCTTGTGTCAAAGGTACTATGGTAATTGGCACTTTATCTACATATGCTGAAACTAGGCCAGTACGCAGATCATCTGCAACGTCAGGAGTCTCTGAATCTTCTTTAGGACTTTTTTTACCTTCCCGTATTTCAAAGTTAGTAAGTGCTACGACAACACCAATAGCATCAGGTAATTTTTCATATGGAATTTCTACATGAAGTTCTGGATCTGCCGGAAGTCTTAAAAGGCTGCCTTCTCGATTTACTTCATTGGGTTCTGTTCCCCACAGTCTATTAATTACTCCTCTTACGCTTCTTATCTGACCACGTTTAGGAGCAGGTTTATCAATCCACGTATAACTTCTGCTTTCCGGGAAAGAGGATGATTTAGATTCAGTACGCATACCTCAAGTATACCAAAAAATGCGTTTTTAATCAACTATAGGATACTACTTTGCGTCTACTCTTTACATCAAAGGGTATAAAACTTTTGCGGGCTGAACTGTTCTTCTCCATAACTTTTTAACTGCAGATTCCCCCAAAACATTTACGAGGGCTGGACACTTCAAAGCGTCAGGGTTTCTCTCAGGCATAAGGTCTGGTGGAAGTGTAAGTCTCCATTTTCCCTCTTCAGAACGGCTTATGTGAAACACGTCAGGATCAAAATATCTTCCGTCAGAAGGAAAGTCTTGTTTCACTCGAGCATTTTCTTCAAATCTAGATATTTCTACTATGTTTTTCAAAGATCGCGAAAACTGTTCAATGCCAGTGCTTGCAAATGCCTGTGGAATATAGAAACTATCCTCTAAAATTTCTCCCAAGGTTGTGTTGTTTGCGGCAGTATCAAATTCTTTGGATTTTACGACCTCGGGCACTAAAGAAGCCATTCCTGTCATAAAATTCACCGCATTTACTATAGCAGGGTTTACAAATGTCCACGTATTTCTTATTCCTACGCCATTAACATCTTTGATAAATGGCGATGGAGGAATATAAGCGTCATAAAACTCCCCCCACTTTTCAGAAGCTTCTTTTACTTCATTAAAAAGTTTAGCTGTCTTTCCATCTGCAAAAATTCCGTTCCTGCCGCGAAACAAATGATCTCTTAAAGAGAGATTAACGTATGCAAACGGGCTGTAGCCTTTCTCATTATAGATGTTTACAAGCGCGTCAGGAGGAAACGCAACCCTTGTACCCCCAACTCCTGGAAGTGAAAGCCCTAAAGGAGGATACGCTTCTAATTCCCTGTCTACTGAATCTACTAAAAGCGCCACGTACACCCCCATAAGGGCATACACATCAGTTTTACGGCTTGCGTAAATCTGCTCTGCTTCATACTCTGATCTATCTACTAAAATTGTGGGCGGCAAAAGGCTTTCTACAGGAGTACTCCCGTCTCTTATACCTTGAGCTTTACGGGTTAACTCCACAAATGGACTTCTTTCAGGGCCTGGAATCATATCCGGAGGATTATATCACAAAACTATAATACTATTTATTGGCGGCGGTTTGAAAGCGCGCGGCTATGTACTTGGCGTCTTACGTCAAGTGCTCGTAAATTATTACCAACGGCACGAGCAGCATCAACCGCTGTAATTATTCCTTTTGTTAAAACCATACCTACTGCTATCATGGGATCACTCTGCGTTTCTAGAAGGGTTTTAGTTATTTTCCATTTTAAAGGCGGTTCTGCAAATTTACGCGCGGCGTGATCTGAAAATTCATGGATATTTCCGCCATACGTACTGATGTCAAAATCATGTTTTATACGAGCTTTTTCAGAAACCTTCATTGTTTGGTTTACTTCTAACGTACATGCTGTAAGGGGGTCTGCTCTTTTCGCATTGTAGGATTGTAACAGAAGAGAAAATGATATTCAAACTATGGGGACTATTTCTTTCTGAGAATAAGGCTCATAATGCTGCGTCTTTTGGGCTGTGTGGTTTTCTGAGAAACCCTATCATATACACCCTTAAAGTTTATATAGCTTGTCATAACCTCCTTCATATTAGGAGGAATCGGGGTGTTTTTTTCTACTCCTTTTTCAGCGTAATATGTATCTACCATAAGCCCTAGAAGCTCTATGCCAGCCTGCGTTAAAGAAACTGTGTGCCCTATCTCTCTTGCCGCAGCAATCTGTACAGACCTATACATTTGTTCAAAAGGATTTAAGACAACTCCTGTTTTGTCTGTTAGTCTACCCTGTTTTATTTCATGTCTCATAAGCGTGTTAAAACCTGGGGTAACTGAGAGTGCATCCTCCTGGGAAAAAAGGACAACCATGGGTTTTTGAGGAATATAAGCTTCCCTCTTCCTGTCTATCAAGTCTAAACGCTGTTCGTGAGATAACGTCATATCATTACCCTCCTATTTTTAGGACCTCAGTCTGAAAGACGAGGACTGCAAAAAGGTCAACGACCTATTTTGAACTCTGTAACGTCTCCATCCTGCATGATGTAATCTTTTCCTTCAAGGCGTGCTTTTCCTGCGTTTCTTGCGCCTTTCCACCCATTATTTCCTACAAAATCAGAATATGATACCACTTCTGCTTTTATAAAACGCTGCATAAAGTCTGTGTGGA
>CAZITH010000081.1:0-5646 GCA_964542125.1 uncultured Gammaproteobacteria bacterium
TTTTTCTTCATCTGAAAGTGGGATTTCTGTTCTTATATCATTTAAATCTGCAAGTAAGGCAATTTCTTCGCCCCCGTATCTTGCAGCAAATTCTGTTTTTCTGAAAACTTTTTGCAAAAGCCCAAGCACTTTGTCTCCTCCAGGGTGGCCGTATGATTTATTAAAATCTCCAAATTTATCTATATCAAACATAATCAGCCATAAATTTGAATCAGGAGAGTTGTCAGCTTGGGACTGAAGTTCATCAAGTTTTCCATCAAACCACCTTCTGTTTCTAAGCCCTGTAAGTTTATCCCTGCTTGCTCTATCTTTTTCTCGCTCCAGCATTAATTTCTGAGCTACGATTTTTCGAGCCTCTGCATTTACCAGTCCTGGGTCTTGGTTAGTTTTAGCGAAATCAGAGCTTGGAGCTGCACCCTCTATTTCGGCTTCTTCTTCGCGAATCATGTCATCTACCCAATCTTTATTGGATCCTCTTACGCGGGGTCTAAACGGATTTTCTGAAGTATCAGCGGTCATTTTAGCGCTTCCAGTATAGCACTTTTAACCACGTTTGCGTCAAGTTTTTTACCTGCTTTTCTCATTGTTTGGCCTAGTAAAAACATAATGGCGTTTTCTTTTCCCGCCTTATATTCTTCAACTGCTTTGGTGTTTTCAGAAAGGACTGAAGAAATCAAATTTTCCAAATCCTTTGGATCCATCTCATCTTTTTGTTTTCCAGAGCGTGCTTCTTCTAATGCTTTTTCTGGGTCAACTTTCTTATTAACTATAACGTTTGCAATATCTCTTGCTGTAATAGAGTCATTCTCTTCAATTCCTTTTACAGCCATTTCAAACTTATCTGCCATTTCTTTTTCTCTTGTTAATATTTCTGCATCTGCGGTAGGAAGTCCAAGCTCAGTCTCAAACCTTTTTTGCTTTTCGTCAGGAAGTTCGGGTAACTCTTTTTTCGAGGATTCGATTTGTGCTTTTGTAAAAATGATGGGGGGTAGATCTGGGTCTGGAAAATATCTATAGTCATGAGCTTCTTCCTTGGATCTTTGGGAAATAGTCTGGTTTTTTGCTTCATTCCAGCCGCGAGTTTCCTGAGCAGGCGTTGTTCCTTCATCCAGTAATTTTGCCTGTCTTTCAAATTCAAAAAGAATTGCTTTTTCTACAAACCTAAAAGAATTTATGTTTTTAACCTCAACTTTATAATTTGGCAATCCTTTTTCTTCAGGCTTTTTAAGAGAAATATTGGGCTCAAGCCGCATATCTCCTTTTTCCATGTCTGCATTTGAGACCTCTAAGTATCTCACTATTTTTTGCAGTTTCTGAAGATATTGGACTACCTGATATTCATTTTCAAAATCTGGTTCTGTTACTATTTCTACAAGTGGAACCCCTGACCTGTTAAAATCCACAAGTGACACTTTTTCTCCATGAACTTCTTCATGAGAAAGTTTTCCTGTGTCCTCTTCCATATGAACACGTCTGATTTGTATTTTTTTAGTTTCTTTGCTCCCTTTTTCTCTGAACACTTCTAAAAATCCTTCGAATCCAAACGGAAGATCATACTGAGAGATCTGATAACCTTTAGACAAATCAGGATAAAAGTAGTTTTTTCTATCAAACTTAGAAAATTCATTAATCTTGCAGTTTAGTGCAAGTGCAATTTTTATGCACCATTCTATGGCTTTTTTATTAGGGTAGGGGAGCGCACCTGGAAGCCCTAAACACACAGGGCATGTGTGAGTGTTGGGCTTTTTGCCAAAGTAGTTAGCAGAGCATCTGCAAAACATTTTAGATTTTGTTTTCAGCTCTACGTGTACTTCTAAACCAATGACTGGTGTGTAGTTCATTTCTTATCTTCCCCTTCTTAAATTTACTATATGTTCATGCAGTTGTATCCCCGCGCCTGCTACAGTTGCTACTGTGCCCTCAATCACTTTTCCACTAGCTACTGCAACTATTCCAGCTCCAAGGGAGACATTCCCTATAGCGGAAACAACCACCGTTCTTCCTAGGCGTTTTTCTGCGCCCCTGAAAGCTTGTTCTTGAGACCTTGAATGTGTGAATCTTTCAAGCATTACAATTTAGGAATCGTTTTCCAATGATTAGTTTTTTGTTCAAATGCATGTCCTATTTGGAAAAGCCTTTCTTCTGAAAATTGGGGACCTAGAATCTGGATTCCAACTGGTAGGTCGTTACTGAATCCTGCGGGAACTGATAAACCAGGAATTCCTGCTATGTTAATTGTTACTGTCAAAGCATCAGACAGGTACATAGCTAGCGGATCATCTGCTTTTTCTCCTAGTTTCCAGGGAAGAGTAGGAGATACTGGCGCTATTAATGCATCTACTTTTTCAAATGTATTTTTATAATCTTCCATAACCCGAGTTCTGACCTGCATTGCCTTTTTATAATATGCGTCATAGTACCCAGCAGATAAAACATACGTACCTAACATGATTCTTCTCTTTGCCTCATCTCCAAACGAACTTCTCAGATTCCCATACCTGACACCATCATATCTTGCTAAATTCGAAGAAACCTCTGCGGTCTGTAAAATATAATAAATAGCGATTCCATATTTTGTGTGCGGTAAAGACACTTCTATAACCTCTGCTCCAAGCGCTTCAAAATCCTTAACCGCCTTTTCAAAAACTTCTTTTACCTCTTTTTGGGTTCCTTCACCTATAAACTCCTTCGGAATTCCTAGTTTCATGCCTTTTATTTCTTTTCCTATGTTTTTTTCATACTCTTCTGGTTTATTATTTCCTAAAGTAGCGTCCATGAAATCCTGACCTGCAGTAACTTTTAAAATCTTCGCAGAGTCAGAAACTGTTTTTGTAAAATGCCCTATAGAATCTAAGGAAGACGCCATAGCCACTATTCCGGATCTAGAGACCCTTCCGTAGGTGGGCTTGAGCCCTACAGTATTTGTAAATGATGCAGGCTGTCTAATTGATCCTCCCGTGTCTGTTCCCATGGCAACTGGTGTTAATGAAGCGGCAACCGCAGCAGCTGATCCGCTGGAAGATCCACCAGGTACAAATTCTGTATTCCAAGGGTTTTTAGTGGGACCAAAATCAGAATTTTCTCCACTTCCCCCATGTGCCCAGGCATCATGGTTCAGTTTCCCTAAGATAATTGCACCAGCATCTTTTAGTTTTTTTACTACTGTTGCATCATACGCGGGTTTATAGTTTTCTAACACCTTTGAGGCTGCAGTGGTTCTTATTCCGCGAGTTAAATACATGTCTTTGAGAGCAATAGGCAGACCAAAGAGCGGAAGGTCTTGAGGTTTTTTTTCTTTCTCTTTTGCTTCCTCAAGGGCCTCGTTTTTACAAACGGTTATAAAAGAATTTAAAGAAGTGTCGAATTTTTCAATTCGATCTAAGTATGCTGAAATAACTTCTGAAACGGAAAACTTTTTTGTTTTATAACCATCTAAAATGTCTGTGACTGTAAAATTTGTTATATCCATTATGTTTCTATAAGTTGTTTCACCTTAAACATTCCATTATGGGTTTCAAAAGAACCAGATAAAGCTTCTTCTTGAGTTAAGCAGTTATCTGAAGACCCATCATCTCTTGTTACATTCTCAAGCCCTGTTACTTGGGAGGTGGGTATTACACCGTTCACATCTACCTCATTAAGCTGTTCTACATACTGGAGAATATCTGAGAGCTGTTTTTCAAATTTGGATTCCTCATCAGGAGTAAGGGTAAGATTTGCTAATTTTGCCACCTTTTTTACATCAATTTTCATAGGGGAATTATCTCAAGAATTAAGCCTGTTTACAATTGCTTCTTTTGCTTTTTGTTCTATGGAGTCATCCAATTCTTTTAACTCTATGTCTTTTCCGAGTTTTACTTCCAGTGCCTTTTTAATCAGCCAATCAGCAAGCCTCGGGTTCTTTGGAAGAATTGGTCCGTGCAAGTAGCTCCCAATTGAATTTTTATACATTATTCCTTCAGTTTTATCCTTGCCGTTATTCCCATATCCTTTTAACACTTTACCAAATGACATTTCTGGATTTTCTAGGTATGTACGGCCACCGTGATTTTCAAACCCTACAATTTGGTTGCCATTTTCCTCAATAATAATATTTCCAATTAGTCTTGAATTTCCAGGATTTTCTGTATATAACGGGAAAATTTCAAGACCTGGAAGTTTTTTTCCGTCTGCAGTTTTATAGTACTTTCCTAAAAACTGATATGCACCGCAAATATACAAACCAGGAGTTTGATCATTTATTTTTTCCCTAAGAGCTTTGCCTTTCTTTTCAAAGAGGTCTTTATTCACTATTTCTTGCTGAGTGTCTTGAGCACCTCCCATGAAGATCAGATCACTAGAAGATAGTAAATAGGAATTAGATTCAATACTAATTCTGTTTATCTTTACGGAAATTCCGCGCCATTCACACCTTTTTGTAAGGACTGTGATATTCCCCCTGTCCCCGTATGTATTCATGAGTTCCGGATAGAGCCAGCCAATGGTTAGGGAATAGTGGTTAGGGTTTAGGGTAGAGTTTTTCTTAATCATAGGATGGTTCTTCCTTTCATGATTTTTCTTGTCTCTAGCATTGCGGAGTAGGTGGCTAAAATATACAAGGTTTTGTTTGTGGATATTTGGTTTATGGCAAGATCTATTGATTTTTTAAGATCTTCCTCAATTTGAAATTTGAAATTTAAAATTTGAAATTCAGAGGAATATTTAATTCTTAATCCCATGTCATAGCATCTATCCCCTGAGACAGTTATATGTTGGCTTGATCGAACAAGTTTCTCAGTGTCTACGTCCCATATCCATGAGACATCCCGTCCGTCAGGTATTCTGTCATTTAATAAAAGCAGAATGTTTGGTTCTTTGTCCTGCTCCAGAATTGCTTCTATGGATTGGTTAAACCCTGTAGGATTTTTAGAAAGTAGAAGAAAAATTTGCTTCCCTTGAAATTCTATTTTTTCTTGTCTTCCAAAAGCAGGAGAAAAAGTCTCAAGTGATTTATTAATTTTACTCTCAGGTAATTTGTAGACTTTTTCCAAAAGAAGTGCGGCCGCTGAATTATTGTAAAGATTGTATATGCCAAAAAGAGAACTTGAAATATTTTTGTAAGTAACAGTATTTTTATTTGAAAACTTGCACTTAGGACAAAGATAATCTCCCAAGTGAGAGTAAGAACGTTTGGAATATTCAAGCTTTGCTGAACATCTGGGACAGTAGAGAAAATCTACATCAGAAGAAATTTCTTTTTTCTTCATGAGCGTTTTTTCTAGGCCAAAGAAGTTAACGCTAAGCCCAGATTCTTCGCCTATAAACCGTAGCATAGGATCATCTCCGTTTGTTATTAAATTTGTGTCATGGTGTAGTTTTTTTAAAGCATCAAGCCAGTTTTTTGCGACCGTATTTACTTCACCGTACCTATCTAGCTGATCTCTGAATAAGTTTAAAAGTATAATAGAAGTTCGATTTTCAAGATTTGATAATTCAGTAACTACGATTGGAAGATTATTTTCATCTACCTCAAATATGGCTACATTATAGAAAATCCCTCCGTTCATACTGGAGTGCTTTATTAAAGAGGATGCAATACCATTTAAAAGATTTGCGCCAGCAGAGTTTCTAAAAACACTTTTTCCATTTTGTTCTAAAACCTCTTGG
>CAZITH010000082.1:0-5645 GCA_964542125.1 uncultured Gammaproteobacteria bacterium
GATAATGAAGAAGAACTTGCGCAATAATTCCCCTGAAGATTCTCAAAAAGCTTTTAATCTTTCCTTAAGATACCTTAATCTCAGAATAAGAAGCACAAAAGAAATACAAGATTATCTTTTTAAAAAGGGTTTTTCCAAACAAGCCATAGATGAAGTTATAGAAAGATTAAAAAATCTTAAGTTTTTAAATGATAAAACATTTGGAGAAAGTCTTATCAGAAATAGACAGAGAAAAGGAAAAAGTTCATATTTAATAAGTTACGAGTTAAAACAAAAAGGACTTGATGAAAAAACCATTTCAGAGTTAAAAGAAAATTCTTTAAATGATTTAGAGACTGCAAAGAATTTTGTAGAAAGAAAAAAACATTTATACCAGAGCTTATCTAAAATAGAATATAGGAATAAAATGGGAAGATTATTGCAATCCCGAGGATTTTCCTGGGATGTTATTAAAAAGGCAATTGAAGAAGAATAGTTGATATAATTATTTTATGGAATTTAATTTAGAGGAAACGCTTGAAAAAATAAAGTCACATCTAGATTTTCTAAAACTTAAAAATGTTGTGGAGAATATTAATGGATATCATGACCATGAAGATGTTTTTACTCATTGTGTTAAAACGGCAAATTTTGCCATTTCTGCAAGAACTGGAGATTTCATAACAAATACCTTTGCAAAAGAAAAATTCATGGAATTCATGGATGAGAAAATTTTAGAAATGAAAAGAAAAGACATTGCAGTTTTGGTAGCACTTCTTCACGATTCAGGAAAAATTCTTTCTTTTAGAGAAGATGAAAAAATTTTAACTACAAATACAAAAAAACCTTTTACTGATGATGGGACTATGTGTCCAGGTCATGAGTATTGGGGTGGACAAATTATTGTAAAAAAAATTCTAAAAGATTTGAATTTTGAAAAAAATTTAATTGAGTTTATATCAAGAATGGTGGAACTACATTCTATTGTAAATGACAATAATTATTATGTATCTCGAGAAAATTGGCCAATAGAAGACTTAGTGTTTGATGTTAAGTCTAAAGTTGAGGGAAGATTTATTGAAGGATTATTTAATGCCTACTGTGATTGGAATGATGCGCCGGCAGCAGAAATAGGAATTAAAAAGATTATAGAGATTTTTAACACTCCCCTGCTATATGCAAAACGCGAATACTTTATACCATGAAGATTCCAGTATTTGATTTAGATTGGACATTGCTTGCAAAGGCTGAACCCAAAGTTCATCATCATGCATTCTTGTATGCGTTCAAAACTTTATTTGGGGTAAACATCTCAGATGAAGGATTTAAAGAAGGCGGAATAGATAATCAGATAATCCTAGAGTCTCTTTCTGAAAATGAAGTTCCCAGAGAAAAAATAATAGAGAAGCTTTTCGAAATTCAAAAAACTATGATTGATTATTTCATGGAGCATAAACATGAGACTGTTTTTAAACCGCTTCCTGGAGTGGAAAATGCACTAAAAATTCTTGTTGAAAAAAATATTACTCTTGGACTTTTGACTGGAAATATTGAGGAAATTGGGTGGGAAAAATTAAGAATTGCAGGCATTGATAAGTATTTTAAGTTTGGAGCGTTTGGAAACATGGGAATGACTAGACCTGATCTTATCCCAATAGCTGCCGATAGAGCAAGCAAGGTTCTTGGAAAAACTGTCGCAGCATCTGATTTAGTTGTGATTGGAGATACTCCACTAGATGTTGAATGCGCAAAAATAGGTGGGGCACACTCCATAGCGGTAGGTTCCAGTCCTTCTTACCCATATGAAAAACTGTTAAATTCCGGCGCTGATTTAGTAGTAAAAAGCCTTGAGGAAATAGAGAAAATTCTGAAATTTATTGAGGATTAACGCTTTGGTGATGATTTCTTTCTTCTAGCTTTACCTGCGTTTCCAACTTTTCTTCTCTCTCTGGTTCTAGGATCTCTAGTTAAGTATCCTGCATCTGAAAGTTTTTTGTGAAATTCATCTTTATTCATAGCGTCCAGCACTCTTGCCACACCATGAAGAAAAGCTTCTAGTTGACCATTTAATCCTCCGCCAACAATTCTTGCAGAAATTATGTATTTCCCATTAACATCAGCGACATCTAAAAGTCTTTTGTATCTAGGTCCAAAAGAAGTAATTCTGAAATACTCTGAAATAGGTTTTTTGTTAATAATAACGTCCCCTCTTTTTCTCTCCTCACCAAAAACCTCTACTTTTCCAGATGCTGGATCATAGAGTCTTACACGTGCAACTGCTTCTCTTCTTCTCCCTACTGCGTAGGTAAAAGATTTATTATGTGTTTTTTTTGCTTCTTCTGCCATTTTTTTAAAACTACCTTTCTTATTTTATAATTTATTTTAAAAAATATATTGAGGCTCAAATACTTTTGAGTTGAACATATTTTTTATTTCCCGCTAAATTTCTCAGAGTAAGGATTTTCTACTCCTGGGTATATAAAAAGTCTTTTTAACATTTGTTCTCTTAATTTATTTTTTGGAAGCATCCCAGAAACTGCATGTCTTACTATTTCAGTAGGCTTAGCTGCTCTTACTTCTTCTAATCTTGCTGAATGCAACCCCCCTGGATATCCAGAGTATCTTGTATATACTTTATTTTTCTCTTTTTGTCCAGTAACTTTTACAGTTGCTGCATTTGTAACAACAACATAATCTCCACAGTCTAAATTCTTAGCAAAATAAGATTTGCTTTTCCCCATAAGAAGCCCAGCAATTTTAGTTGCACTTCTTCCTAAGATCACACCATCTACATCTACTTGGTGCCAATTTCTAACAATTTCTTTACTTTTTGTTGGTTTTGTTAATTTTTGCATATAAATTTATTTTGATTTTTTAGCTACCTTTTTTGCTGGTTTTTCTTCTTTTACTTTAACAGCTGCTTCTTTTACGCTGGCTTTTTTTGCTGGTTTCTCAGATCTTTTTGGATCTACTGTATTTATCTCAATCTTCTCAACAAACTCAAGAATTACCATAGGTGCGTTATCTTTAGTTCTATTTCCAATTTTAATAATTCTGGTGTATCCCCCTGGTCTATCTTTAAAAACAGGTGCAACGTGCTTAATAAGTCTTTCTGCTGTTTTAAGACTTACGCTTTTTTGCAAAACTCTTAAAGCCTCTTTTTCTTCTCTTTTTGCTTTGGTTACTAACTTTTCAATTTCTCCCTTAACTGCTTTTGCCTTTGCTTCTGTTGTTTTAATTCTTCCAGACAAAACCAGCGCATTTGTTAAGCTTTTAAAAAGCGCTTTGCGCTGATTTGTTGTTCTTTTTAATTTTCTTCCGAAAACTCTTTTTCGCATATTATATTAATTTGTAAAAAAAATGCGTCGGTTAAGACGCATGCATATGTGTATCAAACCGAACTTTTAGACAGATTATTTACCTTACAAGGAAAAATCTATTCCTTTTTCTTTAAGACTTTCGTCAATTACTGAAAGGGATTTTGCTCCAAGATTTCTATAGTTCATAAGTTCTTTTTTAGGGGTTGTTAACAATTGACCAATTGTCTCAATTCCAGCATTTCTTAATGAGTTATAAATTCTAGTTGGAAGATCTAATTCATCTACTGTCATTCTCATAACCTCATCTGAAACTTTTGGAGAAACAGTCATCTGTTCCATTACTACATCTTCATCCTGCTCATACACTCTCATAAAGTATGAAACTAAAATTCTTGTTGCCGGTTCTAGAGTAATAGAAGGTGCAATTGTTCCATCTGTCCAAACATCCATAACTAATTTGTCATAGTTTGTTTGTCTTCCAACACGAGTCTGTTCAACTTTATAATTAACTTTTACAACTGGTGAGAAGATTGCGTCAACTGGAATAACTCCAATGGTAGAAATTTTTCTCTCTTCTGCGAGTGAATACCCAAGACCCTTTTCTACGGTCATTTCCATTTCTAACTTTGCTTTTTTATCTGCTAGAGATCCAAGATAAAGATCTGTATTTATAATTTCAACACCATCTGTTCCTTCTATATCTTTTGCAGTAACTTCTTTAGGTCCAGTTACTTCTAAAACGAGTTTTGCTTCTTTCTTAACATCACTCATCTTAACTCTAAGCATTTTTACATTAAGAATAAGTTCAATGATATCTTCTTTTAATCCTGGAAGGGTAGAAAACATGTGTTTCACACCATTAATCTTAACTGAGGTTACAGCTGCTCCTTCAATTCCAGTAAGAAGTACACGTCTAAGTGCAACTCCTAGTGTATTTCCAAAGCCTGGCTCAAGAGGTTCAAAAACAAAGCGGGAGTAATCCGCTGAAACAATTTCTTCTGCTACTTTAAATGTTGGTTTTACCATAATAAAGACGTATAAGACAAGAATTGAAGCCTGTCATTCAATGGCTATATTGCCAGATTTCAGGCTTCCTATAGTCATATGCTACTACTCTCTTGAGTAAAATTCAATAACTAATTGATAATCTACAGGATTTGCTATTTCTTCCCTATTTGGCAGTGAAATTACCTTACCAGAGTCTTTTTTGCGTGCTACATATGAAAGTGTTGTGTATTCTTCTTTTTCATCTTGAATCTTAGTAATCTTTGGATCAATTGTTACGGTATCTCCTTCTTTTACCTGATATGAAGGGATGTTTATCTTTTTTCCGTTAACTAACACGTGCTTATGAGAAACAAACTGACGCGCCTGAAAACGGGATTTAGCAAATCCTAATCTATACACAATATTATCCAGTCTTGTTTCTAGAAGCTGAATAAGAGCATCTTCTGTGTTGATTTTTTTAGTTTGAGCTTCTTGAACATATTTTCTAAATTGTTTCTCTAGCAGTCCGTAGATTCTTTTAAGCTTTTGCTTTTCTCTTAACTGAAGTCCGTATTCTGAAGTCTTTCTTTTCCCCTTTTTCCCATGAATTCCTGGAATCAGGTTAAGTCTTCTTTCTAAAGATGCAGATGTCTTCTCAAGGATATTTACTCCTTCAAGTCTTGCTAATCTATGTTTTGGTCCTTTATATCTTGCCATGGTTTTGATTTTTGAATTTTAACTTTTAACTTTCTATTACACTCTTCTTTTCTTTTTAGGTCTTGTTCCGTTGTGCGGAATAGGTGTAATGTCTGCAATCATTGCAATAGAAAGTCCGGAATTTCTAATAGCGCGTAGTGCTGCATCACGACCAACCCCTGGACCTTTTATGAAAACTTCAACTGATTGGAGACCTGTATCTTTTGCGCGTTTTAAAGCCTCATCTACTGCTTGGGTTGCAGCAAATGGGGTAGATTTTCTAGTTCCTTTATACCCCATGTTCCCTGAAGAACTCCAGGAAATTGCGTCTCCACGTTCATTTGTAACAGTTACAATAGTATTGTTAAAAGTGGTACTCACATACACTCTACCACTTCCTGTAGTTGTAACTACTTTTTTGGTTTTTTTAACTTTTGCTGTTGGTTTTACTGCTGCTTTTGCCATTTTTTAAAATTTCCTTTTGTTTTTATAATTAAATTTTTAAAAAATATGTTGAGGCTCACATACTCATGAGTTGAACATATATTTTATTGTCTATTTTTCGAGCTTCTTATAATAAAGTCCTCGAGCGAGAAAAATACCGGGAGTCTCTGGCAATCCCGCATCGCGGGAGGCCGAGAGTTACCGTTATTTCTTTGCTGC
>CAZITH010000083.1:0-5599 GCA_964542125.1 uncultured Gammaproteobacteria bacterium
AAAGTCCGAACTGATCATTATCGAATAACTCTTCTACAGTTTTAGGTATCTCTGGCTTTTCTAGAAGCCCTAAAGTATCAAACTGTAATAAAGTTTCAGATTTTTCGGGGTCATTTCTTATAGCTTCGAGTCTTTTAGCAAGCATAGCTTCGTTAATATCCAGAGATTCTATATCGGGTTGACGATCGTTCTCATTAACAAATTCAATAATCTTCTTAAATGATTCGGTCAATCTGTCCTCCGATGTCGGTGCAGCAATCTTTACCTTGGGGGTAAACAGTACACCGTCTTCAGATTCAAATAATTTTGCTAGTTCATCGGTAAAGTCTTTAGCCATTTTGTTTTTTTTGCTCCTTTTCTCTTTGTAGCTGAGCGTATCTTGCAGTTAGATAAGCCTGGGCTTGAGCTAATAATTTTTCATTTTTATCGTTGGAATTTAGCATCGGATATTTGCCATTATGAGATACAACGAAAGACTTGATTTGTGGTACAAGGGCAAGTGCGTCTTCATCCGACATATCTATACGAGATCCTGCAATGGTATCTTGGATTACTCTGAATACATCTGTACCCACCTTCTTAGATATAACCTCAAATGCATGTTGGAACGGATTAACCGAATCTATAAGGTCTATTGTTAAATCATCTAAGTTAACAAAACTATTTGCCATAGTAATAAATTTTCTCCCTCCATCTTCGGTAATTATTCCAGTCTTGAAAGCAAGATTAGATGCTAGATATTGACGTGTGACCTCTACTTCTTCGTCATTCAATCCAGGCAATTTTTCGCGGATTATTTTTGACTGCAAATGCTTCCTATATTCACTGGGCAAATCTGCTGCAACAGATCTTTGGTATTGAGTATCTTGCAATATTGCGGCAGTTAGATCTTCTAATTCTGTTTCTAAAATTCTTTTTACCTTTTCATTGGGAGGTTGTTTCAAGCCCTTTACAAATACTTCCCCTGCCTGCGCCTTTTGAGGTTGCGACGGTCTTGGCTTAAATGTGAAATTAGGCGCTAAAACCTGCTCCATTAACAACGATGCAGTTATTGCCTTTAACATGTTATTTACAGAAATTTGAATGTCATCTTTTGTGCCATTGGGTTGTACTATTAAATTTGTGAATTGCGCATGGTCTTTATTGTAGCTATCGCGCGTACACCTCCCAATAATCTGTACAATTTCAGTCAGGCTTGCTCGATACCCAACAGTTAGTGCTTGTTCACAAAATGGCCAGTCAAATCCTTCCTTTGCTTTTCCTAATGCAACAATAATATCAACTCCATCAATATCATTTCGCGCCACATCAGCAAGATATTTATCTAATTTAGTTCTGTGAGAAGGTTCATCTTCTACTAAATTTGCTACTTTCAAAAGTCGCCCATCACGAGTTTTTAAAATCTCAATTCTAGTATCAGGATCCTGTTCTTGCCATTCACCAATTAGTCCATAAATCTGTTGAACTTCTTCGTGTTTTCCTATTTGAGTTGATTCTTTTGAATTTACATTTGGTATATGAATAATTGTTTTTTTGTTAATGTCTAAAACTGCTTCCAGAGCTCCTGGATCTAGATAGCTTCCTGTGTAAAAATGGTAACCAATACCTAAAGTCTTTAAATAGTCATATCCATTTAACTGTTCGTAATATGTATATGTAACTTTATCAAAACCAGCTTCATCTTCTGCTCGAAGAATTGGTATCGCATCCCCCCTAAAATAGGAACCGGTCATAGCTATCATTTGAACATTTGATGAATTCATTACATCTCTAACTAAATTACCCAATATACTGACCTCACTTGTTGATACGTGGTGAAACTCATCAATTGCTAGTACGCAATCATCAAAATCAGTTGGATTTATTTCTTCAAATGCATAGCGCAGCGTAGCATGTGTACATACTAAAATTTTATCGTCGCTATTCATGAATCTAACAAATGCCCCCACCTTGCTTTTATCATCCCCGGTTCCCGTACAAAGATTATTACGTGGCTCAACAAACCAATCAGCAAAGAATCCACTCTCAGTTAATTTAGTGTTAGAAAATGATGCTCCTATTGAGGTCTCAGGAACGGCAACGATGACTTTCTTCAAACTCTGATTATAAAGCTTATCTAATGCGATATACATTAACGCACGCGATTTACCAGATGCTGGCGGAGCCTTTATAAGGATATGCTTACTATTTCTTTTCTCGTAAGCTCGCTGCTGCATTTCACGCATTCCCAATTCATTGAGCTTCTTGCTTTTACCTGTCTGGCCATAAGTGTTGTTTATAATATTTATTGTCGATTCATTCATTTTTTATGCTCCTCAGATATCATTTTTTCGTATAATGCAAAAAGGTCAGCGAGTCGTTCTTCATCGCTCTCATAAGGTTTTTGTCGATATAGTCTATCTACCAATATATCATTTTGACGATGTGCCTCTCGCAAATCCTCTGGCATTTTTTCTGGATCATACATCTCGGCCAGAGTATTCTCAGAGTGATTTTCTCGTACAAAAAGAATATTTCGAGCACTTTTGTTGAGAGCCTCTTTATCAGAGTTTGTGAATTCTTGAATAGGGAAGGTGTTATAAACAATATCTGAAGAATACCTAATGTCTGTTTTTAATCTGCCTGCTACTGCCTTTACCCAAGACATATGCATTCTAGAAACTAAAATACTAAATACCCAAAGTTCAGCGTTGTAAATTGCATTAGCTGCATCTGAAATAACAGTATTTTCATCTAAGTAGCCAGCAATTAGATATTCTCTTCGTTCTGATGAAACCCTTGGAACTATAATTGAGTCTGTCATTTTATATCGGATTTCACCAAAACGATAAGGATAATCAGCAAGATCGTTAGTCGCTTTTCGCTTGCTCTCAAATCTCTTGGCTCTTACTTTTTCAATTCTTAAATTAATTTCATCTATATTTGTAGCCTTATCCAAATCATTAACTGTAATCCAAAGGCAATATCTACTTATTCCATTTATAAATTCCTCAGCACCAATGAAAGACTTGATAAACAATTTAGTATCTGGATACTCACTTTCAAACTTAATCTTTTCGTCTGGCGTTAAAATTAGATTGCCACCATCGTTTGGCATACTACCAAAATCCATAGATGGAAATCCTGAAATGCTCTTATTTCTTGGATAAATAATTGTGTTAAACTCCGAATTGATCAGATATGGATTAATATTTTTGCAATTTGTTTTAATTAATCCCTCATATAAATATTTAGGCTGGTAATTTTTATTTCTCAAACTAATTACAATAACAGTCACTCCAGCATTTCCACTTGCATTATTTTCCCATTTAAAAGATGAGTAGGCGAAGTTAATTTCTTCATTTAATTCAAAGATTGAGGGCCATAAAAAGGATACTTGTTGTCCCTGAGTTATTGAATTTGTGGAAACAAAAGCTAGTTTGGCTAGTGATTTATTTATATATACAGATCCCTTATAAAACCAAATCGCTATATAGTCTAAATCATTATAACGATTCAAAACGCCTTCAAAAACTGTTTCCATATCCTTTTTTTGATCATCTGATTGTTTTCTAGCTCCTTGATATGGAGGATTACTTATCAAATAAATTTCATCCCAAATTTCTTTCTGGTTCTCAGTATTTATCAATTCTTCTTGTTTAAATTCATCATCGATCAACTTCGCTTGCTTTGGTTTTTCACTACCTTCATGGCGTGGTTTATTGGGGCATACATCTTGCCAATCTATTCTAGCTGCATTTGCTTTAACAATATTGGCCTTATCTTCAAGTGGTATAAGCTCTATCCTTCTACCAAATTGCTTTTCAAATTCTATATTCATTTGATGCTTGGCAATATATAGAGAAAGAACAGCCACTTCGCATGCAAAATCATCTATTTCAATTCCATAAAAATTATCTAGATCAATTCGACTTGTAAGCCTACCAGTAAATGCAGCCTTTTTATAATTTTCCTCAAATACTCTATCTATGATCGCATGTTCAAGTTTACGAAGCTCTTTATAAGCAATAATAAGAAAATTCCCAGAACCACAAGCAGGATCAAATACTTTTATTTTTGATATTCTCTCCCAAAGCTTAAATAGTTTGTTTTTATTGTCGTAATTTTTATCAAATTCGTCTCGCAATTCATCTAGGAACAAAGGTTCAATTGTTTTCATAATATTTGGAACCGATGTGTAGTGCATGCCATGAGTTTCACGCTGTTCTACATCAACTATGCTTTGAAACATGGAGCCAAAAATATCTGGATTTATCTCTGCCCAACTTAGAGCTCCACAATCAAGAATTAACTTTCTAGCTTGAGCATTGAACTTAGGTATTGTTATGCCTTTAGTCTTGTCAAAAAGACTACCATTTACATATGGAAAGTTTGAATATGGACTTGTATATTTGCTTTTATCCTTTGTGTCTAAAGCTTCAAAAAGAGTTCCCAAGAAGTGATCTAGATCAGTTCCATCCGGTTGTGTAAAGTTTTTGATGGAACCAGTAAAAATATTACTACCATCCTTTGTAAATACACTTGTATCTTCAGCAAAAAAACAAAACAAAAGCCGAGTAAAAAATACGTTAAGTTCATGTCTAAAATTACTATTTTTTTCGGATAGACGACTCGAATTTACTTTTTCAACTTCAAAATATAATTCCTTCATCTTATCTGCAGCCCGTCGGTCTGCTGCAGCTTCAGTTTTTTCATCAACTACCTCATCGCCTGTCCATCCATAAAAAAAGTCCGGATTGCGATCAATATCCTGCCACTTTGTCTCTAAAGTATTACCTTTTTTAGTATCTTTTGCTGCAAATGATACTAGATCAGTTGCGATTAAAAACCTAGGATTATAGCGTGCAGTAAAAGGATCCTGTTCGAGCCTCTCGACTTCCGACGGAAGACTTTTTGAGTTTGAAACGTACTTGAAATAGACTACTCCTTTTTGAAGAACAGATGTTGATTTATGAATAGCAAGATTAATTACTCCGTTTCTGAGCTTTGTAATGGACGATGCTGAACGGCCATATGCTGCCATTAGTTCATAAAGAACTTCGATATCGTATTTTTCTCTGTTTGCTATCTCAGAAACATTTCGTTGGACTTGTTGAAATTTTAAGGCCATATTTCCTCGTAATTCTAGCATTTTTGAGGTTGATATGCCAATATATAGTGGGGTTTATGTTACTTTTTCTCTTTTAGCATGTGGATGAAAATGTAATAGAACAATTTTAACACCCGTCTGTACCTCCAGATTAGAAATATCAATACGGCCCCAACTATAAAAGTTGTCCAATTGTAGCCTATCTCATTTGACAATATGATAAGTAAGAGGTAGATACCAAAAATTTTAAAAGCCCAGCTAAACAGGCTGATACGATCACGGATGTAAGGGCTATTTTTCCAAGATTTCATGTTTTAACCTCTTCTGTGAGGCTTTCGTCTTGATTTGCTGGTGAATTCACTCTTGATGACACGGGATAACATGTCATTCCTATTTCATAAGGAGCAAGACAATCAATAAGTTGGTCAATATCACTATCCGGAGAAAGCCAGGTTTCTTCATCTTCACGACGCAAGATACATGGCATCCTGTTATGAATCGGTTTCATAA
>CAZITH010000084.1:0-5598 GCA_964542125.1 uncultured Gammaproteobacteria bacterium
ACGCAACCAGTACAGACGGGATCCACATAGACGAACGTTCTGATGAACCAATTTATATCCCCAGAGAACCATTTGAAACTCCAGGTCAGCATACTTTTAAAAGTTTTGCTGAACACTTTGTTTCAGGTGGAGGATACGGAGGCGTTGAGGATCCTCGGATTACAAAAGTAGATGACAGGTTTTACATGACCTATGTTGCCTATGACGGCGCAAATCCCCCTAGAGTTGCACTAACCTCTATCTCAGTTGAGGACTTTTTGGATAAAAAATGGAACAACTGGGAAAAACCAAAGCTTATTTCAGCTCCGGGTATGGTAAATAAAAACGCCGTTATTTTCCCTGAAAAAATTAAAGGGAAATATGTTGTGTATCACAGAATTTATCCTAATATTTTAGTTGATTACGTAGATGATCTTTCATTTGAAAATACGTATTTGCAAGGGCATCATTTTATTCCTCCCAGAAAAAAATACTGGGATAGTAAAAAAATTGGGGCTGGTGCACCACCCATAAAAACTGAAGATGGATGGCTTTTTATCTACCAATCAGTAGGATACCAGGATCCTGGAAAATACAAAATTGGCGCCATGCTTTTAGATTTAGAAAACCCATCTAAGGTTATTTGCAGAACTAGCTCCCCTATAGTAGAACCAGTAGAAAAATACGAGAATGACGGGTTTAAAGCAGGTGTTGTGTACCCATGCGGTGCGGTTTCCATGAATGACATGCTTCATGTGTATTATGGAGGGGCAGATTCTGTTGTCTGTGCCGCCTCCGCAGACATGAAAACGTTTTTGAAAGAAATGAAGACACATAAAGAGCCAAAATTGAGAGCTATTCAAAGTTCCTTCTTTAATTAGTTTTTAAAACATATTACACTGGTATCTGACCCCATGGTAAGTTTAAAACGCGAAGCTAAAAATCCAATATTAAAACCAAATCCAGATCATCCCTGGGAGCAAGACGGTGCTTTTAACGGATGTGTTGCTGAAGTTGATGGTACATTTCATATGGTGTACCGTGCACTCTCCTCTACTACACTTCAAAATGGTGTTCAAATGCAGGTTTCCTCCATAGGATATGCAAAAAGTACAGATGGAATAAATTTTTCTGAAACAAAGCAATTAATTCAGCCAACAGAAGACTGGGAAACGTATGGGTGTGAAGACCCCAGAATTACATTTTTTGAGGGGAAATTTTACATTTTCTATACCGCATTATCTACCTATCCATTTTCTGCATATGGCATAAAAATTGCAGTTGCAGTTACAACTGATTTTGAGCATTTTGAAAAGCACCCAGTTACCACATTTAATTCTAAGGCCATGGGGCTTTTCCCTGAACGGGTAAACGGAAAAATTGCCGCGCTTCTTACTATAAATACTGATCTTCCTCCAGCAAAAATATGTCTTGCGCTGTTTGATAAGATTGAGGATATCTGGTCACCATTCTACTGGACTGAATGGTATGACAATGCAAATAATCATATCCTGCACCTCATGCGAGACGTAAGAGACCAGGTAGAATTAGGGGCACCCCCTATAAAAACTGATAAAGGATGGCTTACCATTTATTCCTATATAGGAAACTACTTATCTAACAAAAAGATTTTTGGAATCGAAGCCGTTTTATTAGACTCAGATAATCCATCTAAAATCGTTGGCAGGACTACATCTCCACTTATTACTCCTCAAGAAAAATATGAGCTAGAAGGAATCGTCCCTAATGTTATATTTCCCTCGGGAGCATTGAAAAAAGAGAATGATTTATATGTGTATTATGGCGCTGCTGATACCTGTGTAGGACTTGCTACATGTTCTTTTTCAGATCTATTAGAAGAATTAACACCTAAAGAAACACCCACACCTATCGTATCCCATAAATCAGAATACAGAAAATTTACAAGATTTGAAGGAAATCCAATCTTAAAACCAACTCCTGAGCTTGAGTGGCAAGAGCTAGCAGTGTATAATCCTGCCGCAATTTACGAGAATGGAAAAGTTCATATTCTTTATAGAGGCCAGTCTAAAGATGGAACATCTGTTTTTGGATATGCATCCTCAACTGATGGAATTCATTTGGATGAAAATTTAAATTACCCAGTGTATGTTCCCAGAGAAAGCTTTGAGAAAAAAACTTCAAGCACAGGAAATTCAGGGTGTGAGGATCCCAGAATTACTAAAATAGATGACCGGTTTTATCTTACATACACAGCGTTTGATGGGAAAAACCCTCCGCGAGTTGCCATGTCCTCTATTAAAGTTGAAGATTTTTTAAATAAAAATTGGATTTGGGAAAAACCAAAGCTAATTTCTCCTCCTGGGGTGGATGATAAAGACGCTTGTATTATAAAGAAAAAAACAGGAGATGGATATATAGCGTTTCATAGATTGGGGAATGTTATATGGTTAGATTTTTTAAGAGATTTAGAGTTTCCTGAAAAGAAATTTCTCACTGGAGGAATTATTGCTCAAGCAAGACCCGACAGATGGGATAATGTAAAAATAGGAATTGCTGGACCTCCCATTGAATCAGAACACGGCTGGATACTTTTATATCATGGGGTAAGCAATCCCGGCGCGTACTATAAAATAGGTGCAATGCTTTTAGACTATTCTGATCCCAGAAAAATTCTTGCCCGCACAGATGAACCAGTCCTAGAACCAGAGATGGATTATGAACTAAAAGGTCAGGTTCCAAATGTGGTGTTTGGAAATGGCACTGCTGTAATAAATGGAATTATTTATTTCTACTATGGAGGTGCAGATTCTGTTTTGGGAGTTGCTACTATGCCTCTTAATACCCTCGTAGAAATCCTTTTAGGTAAATAACTCTTCTACCCTACGTACTACGCGTGATATGATAGAAGACAGAAGAAAATGAAACTTCAATTTTTACTTTTTATTCTTGTTTTTATTACTCTCATTTCCGTTTTCACTTTCTTTATTGCAAGTGGTAAGTTAGTACTTATATCCCCAACTGGAGTAATTGCGCTGTATGAACGCAATCTTATTGCTTCCCTTGTAATAATTATGCTCATATGTGCAGCTCCTGTATTTTTACTTTTTGCGTTTATATCTATCAAATACCGGGCAGGACAAAAAAATGCAAAATATGAACCTAACTGGAGACTCTCAAATATAGGCACTTTTCTCAAGTGGGCACTTCCTGTAACAGTGGTTTTTGCGTTTGCAATTATTAACTGGAAAGCAACTCATGACTTAGACCCCTATAAACCTCTTGGTTCAAAATCTGAAACAGAAATTATTCAGGTTGTGTCTTTACGCTGGAAATGGCTTTTTATTTATCCAAAGGAAAAAATTGCAACAGTAAATTATCTTGTCCTACCCGTAAACACTCCTGTAGAATTCCAACTCACTTCTGATGGGCCCATGAATTCTTTCTGGATTCCGTCCCTTTCAGGTCAAATCTATTCAATGTCAGGCATGGAAACCCAAACGCATTTTATGGCAAACAAGCCAGGTGACTTTCAAGGATCAGCAGCTGAAATAAACGGGAAAGGATTTTCGGCAATGAATTTTACTGTTCATGCAGCATCTCATGAAGATTTTAGTAGATGGACAGAAACGGTCAAAAAAGCTCCTTCTGCACTCACTGAAAAGGAATTCAGCTTACTTTCAGAGCCGAGTGAAGAAAATCCAGTAACACTCTACTCTGATGTTGGAAAAGATCTCTATAATAAAATTATGATGAAATATATGGACACTGGAATTCAAAAACAACACTCAGAATAATTATGATGGAATTTTTATTTGGAAGATTAACGCTGGAGGCTTTACCACATGAGTGGTTTACCATAGGGGGGACTATTTTTGTGACACTTATGGGAATAGGCGTTATTGGATTTATTACCTACATAAAGCGGTGGAAATGGCTTTGGAATGATTGGCTTACTTCAGTTGACCCTAAAAAAATTGGGGTTATGTATATAATTGTTGCGCTTCTCATGTTTGCAAGAGGAGCATTAGACGCAGTAATGATTTGGCTTCAGCAATCTATGGCAGTTGGTGCATCACATGGATACTTGTCCGCTGAGCACTTCCAGCAAATTTTTACAGCACATGGCGTTATTATGGTCTTTTTTGTCACCATGGGGCTTTTATTTGGGCTTTTAAATATAGTTGTTCCCCTACAAATTGGCACAAGAGACCTAGCCTCTCCATTTTTAAATACATTAGGATTCTGGCTTTACGTGTTTGGCGCAATTCTTGTAAATATGTTTTTTGTTTTGGGAGGAGAATTTTCAGCTACAGGCTGGCTTGCGGTTAGTCCACTTTCAGAACTTCAATTTAGCCCGGGAGTGGGCGTAGACTACTGGATCTGGAGTCTTCAAGTTTCAGGTTTAGGAACTACCCTGGGAGGGTTAAATTTCTTAGTGACAATTCTCAAAATGAGAGCCCCCGGCATGACGCTATTCAAAATGCCTCTTTTTGTCTGGACGTCTTTATGCAGCTCAGCCTTAATTCTTACCATTTTCCCAATTCTTACGGTTACCACCGCACTTTTGTCTTTAGATAGGCTCTTTGGTATGCACTTTTTTACAACGGATGCCGGTGGAAACGCCATGATGTATATAAATCTTATCTGGATGTGGGGACATCCTGAAGTGTATGTTCTCATTCTTCCCGCTTTTGGAATTTACTCAGAAGTTGTAGCCACATTCTCCCAAAAAAGACTTGCAGGGTATATTTCTTTAGTCTGCGGCGCAATAGGAGTAACTGCACTTTCTATCTGGGTCTGGCTCCATCATTTTTTCACCATGGGAGCAGGAGCAAATGTAAACGCATTTTTTGGCATCATGACTATGTTTATTGCAATTCCTACAAGCGTTCAGATATTTTCCTGGCTTGCTACTATGTACAAAGGCAAAATTAGATTTTATACGCCCATGCTGTGGTTTCTAGGATTTTTAAGCACATTTACATTTGGCGGAATGGCAGGAATGCTTCTTGCACTTCCTCCTGCAGATTTTCAACTCCATAATAGCCTCTTTTTAGTTGCACACTTTCACACCATGGCAATAGGCGGCGCGGTCTTTGGAATCTTTGCTGGGCTTATCTACTGGTTTCCTAAAGTATTTGGGTTCAGGCTTCATGAGAAATTAGGAAAAATCTCTTTCTGGTTGTGGCTAATTGGATTCTTTACCTCATTTGTACCGCTCTATATTTTAGGGCTTATGGGTGCAACAAGGCGTTTAGACCACTATACAAACCCCTCATGGCAAGCACTTTTTATTACTTCCATGATAGGCTCACTTATTATTTGTCTTGCAGTTACCGTACAGGCTCTTCAGGTTTTTGTAAGTTTTAAGAATAGAAAGAAAAACAGGGATGAAACCGGAGACCCCTGGAATGGGAGAACTCTTGAATGGGCTACATCCTCCCCTGCTCCATTTTATAATTTTGCAGTTATTCCAAAGGTTAGTTCTATAGATGCGTTCTGGGAGCTGAAAGAAAAAGGAAAACTTACAAAACCAGAATATGAAGATATTACTCTACCTAAAAATACTGCTTTGGGGATATATCTTGCTGGATTTGTATTTTTAGTCGGGTTTGGATTTATCTGGCACATGTTCTG
>CAZITH010000085.1:0-5496 GCA_964542125.1 uncultured Gammaproteobacteria bacterium
AAAACCCTCAGACCGAGGGGTAACAAATTATAGACTCCTGCAACTTCACGCCTGATAAACCCGCCGCGGGTTAAAAGCCGCGCGTTTAATGAAACCTCATCAGCGGAAATGTTTTTAGTACTTTTTCCAAAAAGCTTACTGTATCGCATAGGTACATACCTTAAGCTTGCGAAAGGTATATCAGTAGTATATGAGGACACTAGAAATAATTCAAGAAGCCTTTTGACAATTCATTTCTAGAAACATATACTTCAGATATGACAGAATTTATTGTAGGCACAAGATATATTAAAAAACAAAGGGAGACTCAAAAAACTTCAACTACAAAAGACCCCTTTGCAAAACAATTAACCGGTATTAATTTAGACAAAGGACAAGTGCGGGATTCTCTGTTTATTGCTGCAGAAACAACTGTTTTATGTACTGCAATAATAATTTCTTCTCAAAGCGCAGAACACATAATGGGACTATCTCTGGGAAAAGCGGCAATGGAATCATGGCATTCTGTAGGGATGGCAGCTTGGGCTGGAATTATAAGGGGCATAGATATATTAGCAAAACCAACTGTTGGAACTTCTCAGCTAGAAAAATTTCTAAATTCCTAACTTTACAACTTAAAAAGTAAGGAATATACTGCAAATATGGAGCTGTCAGAAGGTATACGGCCGGCAGTTAAGGCATCCGAAAAACCCAAACGTTTTCTCATAGATAAACATTGGAAGCTTACCGCGGGAGCACTTATCACAAGTTCATTTATGGCATTTGGTTACGGTTCTCATTATGTTACACCTCCAGAAGATTCTTCCAAAACACAAGAAACATCAGATACATCAGTATCAGATTGGGCAAAAAGCTTAGCAGCCGAAGGAATGGGCACACTAGAACTTGCAGCCGGCGTTGGAATTATTTTATCTAAAAAATTCCCCAAAAATGATACTGAGGAAGTAGTTGAGAAAAAACAAAAACCATTCGTGCCAAATAGGAGAGCAAGAATTGGAATGCGAGTTGGAGAAATTGGATTGGGACTTCTTTCTGTAGTATACGCAGGCGGAATAATTGATGCGAAAGCTTCAGGAGAAAATAGTGCTGCAGTTGAACAGGCAATAGATGCCGGAAAACTTGCTGCCGCTGCTACTCTTACTGTTGGAACGGAAGTACTGTTAAGAAGAAAAAAGATTATTTAAGATAAGGCATTTGCAATATTCTCTGACAGTGTTAAAACTTCTAATTTAGAAAAAGTTCTGTCCTCTGGAATAAAAATAGAATCTGTAACAAACACTTTTTCTGCTAAAGACTTTTCTAATATTTCAGGCGCTTTTTCTGAAAAAACGGCGTGAGTCACCATAACAAACAAACGCTGCCCCCCATTTTTTTGAAGCTCTTTTAATGCCTCTGCTATGGTTCCGCCGGATGAGATCATGTCATCCACCACAAAACACACTTTTTTTACGTTTCCGTGAAGACCAGAAATTTTTATATCTCCTGTTACCACATCCCGCTCTTTTTCTACAGACACAGCTTCTATCCCTCCCAACTCCTCTTTTAATGCCTCAAGTCTACGCAGTCCTCCCATGTCAGGGGAAACAATACATGCGTCCGACAAATCTATTCCCATGTTTTTTATTTTTTTTGAAAACAACGGAATAGCAGATATGTGCGTTACGGGAATACTAAATAATTCTGGAATTTTTATGGAGTGAAAATCCACTCCCACTATCTGGTCCGCACCGCACGCCTCTATCATTTTTATAACAACCTCTAATGAGCGCCCTTCTCCAGTTCTGAATATGTGGTCTTGACGCTGGTACCCTAGGTAGGGAACTACGGCTGTAATTTTAGTAGCACCTGCATTTTTTAATGCGTCTAATATAAGACATAATTCAATAATATTGCTGTCTACTGGAGGACTTGTAGGAGCAACTACTATGCAGGGGGTTGAGGCAACGTCCCCCTCTATTTTTACTCGCCTTTCACCGTCTGGAAATACGTGTGTTTCTATGGGGGTCACAGGAAGATCTAGATGTTTTGCTATTTTTTCTGCAAGCGCAGGGTTAGAAGTGCTAGAAAATATTTTCATTACCGTATGCTTTTTATAATATGAGTTCTTTACTGAGCGATTCGCCCGACTCAATTTTACTTATGGCTTTTGCCATCATATCAGCAACTGAGACAACTGAAACCTTTTTATAAGTTTTCATCTCAGGTCTTAATGGAATAGTATCTGTCACAATAAGTTCATCTATGGTGGAATTTTTAAATTTCTCAGGCGCACTGCCAGAAAAAATTCCATGAGTTGCGCATACTATTACTTTTTTTGCACCCATTTTTTTCAGGTACTCTGCTGCGTGCACTATGGTTCCCCCAGTATCTATCATATCATCTACTAGTAAAACGTCCCGTCCTTTTACGTCTCCTATCATGGCACTGGCATCCGACTTATTATTTACCGCTATATCCCGCTCTTTATAAACTAACGCAACGTCATTTGCTCCTAAAAGCCGAGCATACCCAGTAGCTCTGGTCATACCGCCCTTGTCTGGGGCTGCTATAACTAGATTTTTCAATTTTCTTTTTTTTATTTCTGGAATAAACGCATAACTTCCATATAAGTTATCCCATGGACCTTTTATAAATCCCTGCTGCTGCTCTGAGTGGATGTCTAGCGTAACTATCCTATTTGCACCCGCGTCCTCTATCATTTTTGCAACAACAGAGGCTGAAATAGGCACTCTGGGCATTTCTTTTCTGTCTTGCCTGGCGTATCCAAAATACGGAATTATAACTGTAATTTCATCGGCAGAAGAGCGTCTGGCTGCATCTATCATAAATATAAGCTCCATAAGGGAATCATTTACCGGAGGACATGTAGGCTGAATAATAAAAACGTGACGGCGTCTGACGTTTTCCGGAACCTTTATACGTATTTCTCCGTCTGAAAAAATACTAACTGGTGAAAAAAGTTCTTTTTTAAGTTTTTTTGCAATAGAGGAAGAAAGGGCCTGATTAGACTGCCCTGTTAAAAGGACAAATTTTTCGGAAATGTTTCTTTCTTCTGCCATACACTACGTGTGAACAAAAGTCCAAACCCATGGCTGCTGCCGTTTTTGGTTTGGAAATTATTTACCGCCGCCTAAAAGTCCACCTAATCCTCCGCCCATTTCCTGCATTTTTGCTGCAGCTTTTTTCTGAGCTTTATCTAAGGCTTCATTTAATGCGTCTACTGCGTCTCTCATTTCTTCATCATTCATTTTAAAGCTTTTTACTTTCATATCAGCAGAAAGCTCTACTGATACACGTCCGCGGGAAGCTGTAACCATGATGGTTTGAAGTTCTTTTTGGATCTTCATAGCCTCATCTCTGAGTTTTTTAAGATCTCCCAGGGCTCCTAACCCTTTCATTGGATTAAACATAAATTTAAAACACCTCGCAATCTTTTTTCCGTCAAATAGAATTGCATAAAGAAAAAAGATTGATCCTTAAACCCGAGGGTTTAAGGACAACCTACTTATATTCCTATTTCTACTGACAAGAACAACATTATTATCCTAACTTTTGATACTAATTGCAACTTTTTTTCCTAAAATCCGCTCTATAATTTCTTTGTTTTTTGCCTCATCTAATTTTCCTAAATGAAATGTGGATGGTGCAATAAGAGAAATACTTCCATTTTCCTCTGAAATTTTACAGCCCCTTAATAAGCCTGCTAGAATTCTGTTTTCCTGATTTACTTTTTCTATAAGATTTTTTAGTATCTCGAATCCTTCTGAGTTTTCAGATTGGGAAGGTACGGTTTTTACCTCCACTGTTTCTTTTTTCTCCTCTGTTTTAATAATAGTTTCTTCAACTTTTTTCTCCACTTTCACAACCTCTTTTTCATCTGAAACCAGACAAAACTCTATAACAGCAAGTTCTAGCGGAAGCTGTGGCAAAACCGCACCTTTTAAGTTTTTATACGCTTCATCTAGTAATTCTAAGAACCTTTGAAGCTCTGAAATCTCATCCCTTTTTTGTTTTGAAACCGACTCTAGGAGTTTTGTATGCAGGCTGTGTGCAAGCTTTTCTATAACCAGTTTAAAATCCGCCTGGATATCAGATAGGCTTTTTATGGTGGCAAGTCCTGCCTTATAATCTTTTTGAAGGGTCTGGTCTAAGAGCTTTTCTACAGATGAATCTGTACTTCCGGTTTTATATAAAGATTCTACTAAGTCTAGGGTAATTTTTTTCCCATTTGCCTGTAGACTCAACTCTTCTAAAATTTTTGCTCCGTCCCTAAACGCACCATCTGACAACTCACCTACTTTTTCTAAAACCCCGTTTTCTACGTCTAAGTTTTCTGCCTTTACAATTCTTTCAAAGCAGCGGGCCAACTCTTTTGCAGATGGTTTTTCAAACTGCACATAAAACGCGCGGGAGATAATAGTTTCTGGAAGCTTGTGAAGCTCTGTAGTTGCCAGAATAAATACTACGTGGCTAGGCGGCTCTTCCAGAGTTTTTAGAAGCGCATTAAAGGCTTCTGTAGTTAACATGTGTACTTCATCTATGATGTAGACTTTTTTAGATAATGCGGATGGAGAAAATTTTATTCGTTCACGTAAGTCTCTTATTTCATCAATGCCGCGGTTACTTGCAGCGTCTATCTCTAAAACGTCTACAGCTGAGCCGTTTGTTATGGAAATACAGGCGCTACACGTATTACAAGGCTCTATATCACCTTTTTTCTTGCCGGTACAGTTAATAGCTTTTGCCAATATCCTAGCGCTTGAAGTTTTTCCTAAACCTTTAGGTCCGGCAAATAAGAAAGCGTGAGGAATTTCTTTTGCAGAAAGTATAGAGGTCAATTTTTCGCGGACAGAAGTTAAATCAAGCTCAGAAATAAGTTGTGGACGATACTTGCGATAATACACCATGTTGAAATCTAGAATTTATAATTAAGAATTCAAAATCAATTTTAAATTTTAAATTTTAAATTTTAAATTTAGCTGTGGTGTTCACCTAATAAATGCTCCAACCCGTGCTCTACCCAGTAGCAAATCTTGTCATCTATGAGTTTATTTTCTTTGGAGGCCTCTTCTATAATAACTGGGTATGAGATTACTATATCCCCTAAAGATAAAACGTCAGACCCGGATACCATCCCTTCCCCTTCTGTCTGGGAAAATGACAAAACATTTGTGGTTTTATCCAGTCCCCGGTATTTTAGGTTTAGCTCATGCATTTTTCTGTTCCCAACTATAGCAACGGAAACTTCCATAGGAGAGGTAATACCGCGCTCTGAGACAACCCGTTCTACAGTTGCTTTTATTTTTTTGCGGTTTACCTTATACCTGCTTTCAACAAAAATCTGAGTTGATATTGTAGCCATGGAAATATATGAGCAGAAGAAAATTACGAGCTCATTTGCTTTGCAAATTTGCGAGCAAGTTCTTTTTTGAATTTACGTCTCATACCAGGTTTCTGGTAGAATTCGCGCTTTTTCATTTCCATAATAATTCCCTC
>CAZITH010000086.1:0-5466 GCA_964542125.1 uncultured Gammaproteobacteria bacterium
CAACGGCGCGGGCAAGTGAAAGTCCATTCACATTTATACCATTACTTTTTATAAAAATTATCCGGTCACCAGATTTTATTTTTTTGTCAGTTATTAATTGAGATTTATTTTTTATATACCCTACTGCTGAACCACCTAAATCAATTGTTTTTGGATCAATAATGCCTTTATAAGTAGGCGTCTCCCCGCCGCCCCAAGATACACCTGCTAAATCACTTGCACTTTTCCAGCCTTTTACCAAGTCGCGCATGCGTTCTCTGTCTTCCAGCCATACACTATCTCCAACCGCCCAATATGCATGAAGTGCTAGTGGACGAGCACCTACTGAAATTAGATCATTTATGATCGCGCTCACTGTATCATGCGCTATATTGTCATAATAAGTTTTTCCATTTTTTCTCATTGCATCAGCAACGAGATTTTTTGTTCCTAATCCCTCTATAACAGTTGCCATTAAGTGTGTGCCTTGTTTCCACACATATGCAGATTCTCCGCGTGTATCAGATATCTCAGCGAATCCTTTTTCGCTCAAGTGTTTTGAAGTATCAAGGGCTGCTTTTTGTGCAAATTTCTTAACTGGATCAAGCGCAGCATAATTTACCCCGGCTGACTGGTAGGTAATTTTTTGTTTTGACATTTTTATAAAAAAATAAGAGATAAACAAAAATCAAGGTTCCGAGCGAAGCGAGTGGTTATTATTTTTTGTTTTTTCATAGTTATCTTCTCATCATAAAAGAATTGCCACCATTTTCCCTCAACATTCTATTATGAATATTTCCTTCTTGTCCCCTACCGAAAACTTCATAATAAGGCTTACCCACCAATATCTCAGTCATGCTTACACCGCTTTCAAGCATTGCTTTGTTCTGTTTCAATAATTCTCCAATTTCCCCAAAGTTTGAAACTGCAATTTGTCCTTTATCCTTATCTGGGTTAAAAACTTTTCCTGAAAATGGAACATAAATAAAAGGAATTCTGGACCTTTCTGCAAGACATCCGTCTTTTATAGGATCGTCTCCCACGTATACCATACCCTCTTTGTGCAGCTCATCTTCTGATTTTCCATTCAACCATAACCTGTGCGCTACGGCAATTTGATATGGATTGGGCTTATGTCTAGGGAGAGCATACGGATTATATCTTTCACGCAATATATCGCTTGTCACTAATATTTCTGGGACATCTAAATCATTTACCTTAAATACTTTATTTATAAATTCATCGTGTCCTGAAGAAACAATACCTACATCCACTGGAATACCGCCGGAAGAGACATCTTGAAAAAAATCCTTTACACCAGGGTATAACTGAGGCCAATCTGGGGTTATTGACTCTAAAAGATACGATAATTTCCCTTGAACAAATAACTCTGTAGCACTTTTCAGATCTACCTCTGTAAAACGCAATTCTTGCAGCAGTAATCCTACTAATTCTCCCGGCTCTCTATTTTGAAGACCACCTAATTTACTGACAAAATATTCATACCCCTCACCCCCAAACAATTCCTCAACAGCAAGCCCTGTTGCTTCCTCAACATCAATGCCTCCCGTGTCATTTTTAGAAGTGTCTGCAAGCGTCTTGTCAAAATCAAATAAAACCAAGTGATTATTTCTTTTCATCTCACAAATTTTTCAGGATAAAGTCTACTCGTTTTTCTATAGACATTCTTGGTACCCGAATCACAGCCATCCCCAATTCTTTGTAGGCATTCTCAAGTAAAGTATCCAAAATCATTGCTTCTTCCTGGCTTTCTGTTCTTGCATAATCCGTCTCATATTCTAAAAGTTCCATAAGAAATACCTTTTTATATGTACATTTTTTAATAGATTTTTCAAGCTTAGAATCTATTGGGGCCTTACATAATTTCATATACGCAATACTGTCTGGAATTCCGCGGTCTAAAAATAATGTGGAGCTGGGGTTAAGAGTTTTCTCAAAGTCTATTTTTAACTGAAGAATTTTATTTTGAAATTGAACTTCATCTTTCCTAATTTCTTTCAGGGTTTTTCCTTTTTGCATCTCTGAATCAATATAAACTCTGGCCCATTCTTCATATACTTTATACCCTTTTTTTTCTAACTCTTTTAATACAGTAGTTTTCCCCGAAGAAGGGGCACCTGTTAAAGCAAACCAATTGTTTTTCATATTGTAAAAAACTGTACCATATTTTTGAAAATTGGAAGACCTTGCGGTTTTTTTATTTTCCCGCGTCTCCAGTTAGGATGCTGCTCTATTTTTACAAAGCGTTCCGGATGGGGCATGAGTCCTAAAATTCTTCCTGTAGGGTCTGTTACTCCAGCAATAGCGTGAGGAGAACCATTCGGATTTTCTGGATATTTCTGAGTTTCTTTTCCTTCACTGTCTACATAACGGAAAGCAACTAAATTTTCTTTTTCAATCTTTTCTAAATTTTTATCCGTTGTTAAAAATTTTCCTTCTCCGTGGGCCACTTGGTAAGAAACATATTCACCTTGTAAATTCTTTAAGAAAACACATGAGGTATTTTTATCAATTTGAATATTTACCCACCTGCACTCAAAATGTCCTGAATCATTATTTGTAAGTGTTGCATCTATCTCTCCAACATTTCCAAATGGCAAAACTCCGGTTCTTATTAAGACCTGAAAACCATTACAAATTCCTATAGTTAACGTGTCAGGTCTTCTCATAAATTTTTTTAGCTCCTCTGAAAAAAATGAAGTCAACTCTAATGCTAAAATTTTTCCAGAGACAATATCATCTCCGTAAGAAAAGCCTCCCGGGACAGCAAGAATATTATATTTTTTGAGAGAATCTTTTTTTTCTCTTAAATCATTTATATGAACTATTTTGGGATCTGCTCCCGCAGTTTTAAATGCAAAAAATAATTCTTCGTCACAATTTATCCCGTCAGTTTTTAAAACCAAAACTTTAGGTATCATGTAAAAATCTCCTTCATAGGTTTCTGCCATGCATTTTTTAATGTAAGAATATCTTGTTTTAAAATTTGTTTCTTTTTATGAAAGACTTCAAGTTGAGTTTTTTCTGAGGTATTTCCAATACAGACATGAGAAACTCCTTTAAATAGTTTTTTTGCTGTTTTTCTATTTTTTACTTCTACTATAAAGCACCCTGATGTTTCATTAAATAAAAAGTTTTCTGCGTTTTCTTTTTCTGGGATACTTAACTCTGCTCCCACATTTCCCCCAACACACATTTCAAAAACTGCTGTAATAATTCCTCCCTCAGATACGTCATGCACTGACAACACCTGTCCTGACTTAATAGCTTTGTGAATAGCTGAGAAAATTTTTGGAAGTTTTTTTAAATCAGGCTTTGGGATATCACTTTTCTTGTTCCTGTAAATACTTTGATATATAGACCCTTGCATATTTTTACTATCAATTTTTCCCACCATATAAAGTAAAGATTTGGAACTTTTTAAATCTGATGAAACTGTTTTTGAAACATCTGGAATTCTTCCAAAAACTGACATGCAAAGTACGGGCGGAATCTTAATTACTTTCCCGTCTTTTCCTCTATAAGTTGAGGATAAACTGTCTTTTCCGGAAATAACAGGAATTTTAAAAGTCCTCATTATTTCTACCACTGCATCCACTGATCTATCTAATAACCACAAGGCTTCCTCATCGGGAAATGGCCAAATGTAATTATTGATAAGTGCTGCTTCCTTATAATTTCCACCAACTGCTACATAATTTGATAACGCCTCAACGCTTGCCCATATACTTCCCCAATACGAATCTGTGTTATTTAAAACCGGATTTAGCCCGTGGGATAAAACCATTCCATAGGGTTTTTTGAGAATTGGACGTATAACCGCCGCATCTGTGGGTCCTTCCAAAGTTTCACCAATAAACGGCTGCATTGCATTTGTCCCGTGAACAGTATGATCATAGAGTCTGACAATAGGTTCTTTTGAGGAAATATTTTCATTCCCTAAAATACGTAAAAATATTTCTTCCAAGTTTTTAGTTGAACTTTTTTGTTTCATATTTTTTGAAATAGTTTCTTTTGGTTTTTTTGCAATCATTACACGCTGAGGAAGCCCGTGAAATAAAAATTCTGTGTCTAAATTACAAACTACTTCTTTTCCATTTGTTATGGTAATTTTTTTCTTTCCAGTAAATACTCCCAAAACTGTTGCCTCTACGTTGTACGTTTTACAAATCTGCAAAAACTTTTTTAAAGACTTTTTGGAAATGGCAAGTGCCATCCGTTCCTGAGATTCTGAAACCCAGATTTCCCAGGGAGAAAGTCCCTGGTACTTCAAAGGTGCTTTTGAAATATCTATTTGCGCACCTACTTCTTCTCCCATTTCTCCAATGGCAGAAGAAAACCCGCCAGCTCCACAATCTTGAATTGCACGGATAAGATTCTTTTCTGACGCCTCTAATAATGCGTCAAACATTCTTTTTTCCTCTATAGCGTTTCCTATCTGAACTGCCGAAGAATTTATGGAGACTGTGTTGTGAGTCATTTCTGCAGATGAGAAAGTTGCACCATGAATTCCATCCCTCCCAGTTTTCCCACCTATAATTACTACCGCGTCTCCTATTTTTGCTTTTCCTTTTTTTGCTTTTTTTGTGGGAAGAAGACCATATGCCCCAACTATCACAGTGGGCTTTGCTCTGAAATCTTCATGGAAATGAACTGATCCATTATTTGTTGGAATCCCCATTCTATTTCCATAATCTTTCACACCAGTAACTACCCGTTTTAATAAATATTCCGGAGAAAGGCATCCTTCTGGAATCATTCCAGCAGGAGTTTTGGGGTACGCAAAGCAAAAAATATCAGTGGATGCTATTGTTTTTGCACCCAAACCTGTTCCCACAATATCTCTAAAAACGCCACCGCTTCCCGTTGCCGCTCCTCCATATGGCTCTATAGCAGATGGACTATTGTGAGTTTCTGCTTTTCCACAAATAGATAAACCATCATAAAATTCCATCACTCCGGAATTGTCTACAAATGCAGAAATAATTAATTTTTTGTGTTTTAAGGATTCTTTCTGAAGTCTTTTAATAAGCGGCATTTTTTCTTTTCCGTCTATTACTAGTTTTGCTTTAAATGTCTTATGAGCACAATGCTCTGACCAGGTTTGTGCAAGAGTTTCTAATTCACAATCTGTTGGATCCCTTTTAATTTTTATAAAATAATTTTGAATTACTTTCATTTCTGAAAGATTTAAATATAATTTATCCTTTGATATATTTTCTAACTCAGTGTCTGTCATTTTTCTTATAGGAATTGTTAAGGTTTTACCACTTTCTCCTTTTATCAAAAGTGTTTTTGGGATTGAGTCTAAAATATGTTCTATAGTTGGATTAAAAAGTTTTAATTTCTGAGCAATTTCACTTATTTCATCTTTTTTTACTTTTCCAAAAAAATGGTACTGCGTTGCAGAATCAGCTGTAATAATTTTTATTCTTGTTAGTTATCCCACGCGCGCTTATTCACAGC
>CAZITH010000087.1:0-5403 GCA_964542125.1 uncultured Gammaproteobacteria bacterium
AAACTTCTTCATTTGAAGCCTGTGCTAGATCTTTAATAGTTGGAAATTCTTTTAAAAACGCTTCATATTTTGGTAGAACCCTATTGGTTTGGGTTTGCTGAAGCATTATTTCTGAAACGAGAATGTGGTAAGGGTTAGAGGTTTCTCTCCAAGGGAAATCTCGTTTATTTTTCTTGAAGTAGTCCCAGATCTTTTTCTGAAATGAAGAAGTAGACACGTGGCTATTATACCAATCTCTTGAGTTTTTTATACTCAGACTGGTAAATAATAAAGTACATGACAGGAATAAAAAACAACATGATGATACCTGAAAATGTTAAACCTGCAATAATAGCACCTCCTAATCCGCGCCATAATGGATTTGATAAAGAAATTGGAATAAGTCCTATGATAGTAGTAAATGATCCTATAAAAACAGGTTCAAGACGGCTTGCTGCCCCATCAGAAAGTCCTTCAACCAGAGTCATTCCAGATGAAAGGTTACGGTTAATTTTATCCACAAGCATCATGGCGTGAGTAACCACAATTCCAAAAAGAGATAAGACTCCAATAAGTGCAGGAAGAGACAGCGGAGTTCCGGTTAATGCAAAAACTACAAAAACACCAGAGATAGCAATAGGAATAACAAGCATAACAATAAGAGACTGTCTGTAAGACCTAAACTGGATTACCATAGTTGCTAAAATAAGAACAAAAGTTAAAAGCATGGCTTGTAAAATAGATGTAACAGATTTCTGGTTTTCTTCATTCACGCCGCCAGTTTGGTAAGAATATCCATTCTCAAGACTTAAATCATTTTTTACATAATTTAAAAACTTTTGATTTAAAGTACTTACTGAATACCCTTTTGCAACTCCAGCAGAAATAGAAATACTTCTTTTACTATTGTGCCTTGTGATAGTAGTTGGGTTGTTCTCCAGCTTAAGTGTTCCTAATGATAAGAGGGGAATTTGTTGTCCTGACTGAGTAGGGATCATTATTCTTCCTAAATCATTTGGCGTAGAAATATCAGAACTTACTCTGAATGTAATATCTTCTTCCTCATCTCCATTAAACTTCACTTTATCCACTGTGCTTCCGGTTGCAAAAGTTCTTAAAAATAGTCCAACAGAAGAAATATCTAAATTGTTTTTTGCAAGTGTTTGCCTGTCTGGAACAAATGTTAATCTAGATGCGCCTGGTTTAATAGATTTTTTAGCGTTCACAATTCCAGGCTGTTTTTGTAAAAAATTCACTGCCTTATCTGCGTAAGAGTCTAATTTATTAAGGTCATCTCCTAGTAAAAGCACTTGAACATCTGCTCCGGCAGGCGGCCCTCCGCTTTGCTCCACAACAGATAAAGTCCCCTTGGATTTATATGTTTTAAACTCTTTTCTTAAGGAATCTGCAATTTCTAAAGAATTTTTAGATCTTTTTTCTTTCACAGGAAGATTAAGGGTAAAAAGGGACTGTGTATCTGTGCTTGTTAAGTTTCCGCTTGAGGTATCAATTCCGCGTCCTACTTCTCCGGTTACAGATGCTATTCCTGTGGTTTTTCGCAAGTCCTCTAAAATCCTAACAGTTTCTTGTGTGGTTGCTTTCAGATTAGATCCAGATGGCATTTCAAGCGCAACATAGATAAAATCCTGGTCTATTTTAGGAAAGAACTCATTTACTACAAATCCTAACGGAAGAAGAAAATATGCAAAAACTGTAAAAAGTGCTACCGTTATTAAAACATTTCTTCTGCCAGTTTTTGAAAGAATAATTCTTCTAATTACAGTTTTATAGCGCACTGCAAAATGCTCTATGTCTATAAGCCGTTCATTAAACCTTGCGAGAAACTTTCTTGCATCTTTAAAAAGATTTCTGCCTGTTTTTTCTTGAAGAAAGGCAGAAAATGCATATCTTACTCTGTAGGTTATAAACACTAAAAATACAAACAAAAGAAGTATGAGGAGTGCAAAAGGATTTCCCTTTACTAAGCTATAAAATACAAACAGGCCTAGTAATACTCCTATAATTTTTAAAAAGATTTTAACTCTTTTTGGGATTTCTGGCTTTAAAATAATCATCATAAGAGGAAGCGTTACAAAAACAGCAATAGCAGTAGAAGCATAAAGAGTGGTGGATACAACAATTGGAAGAGTTTTTAAAAATTCTCCTATAATTCCTGTTGCTAAAAGCAGCGGTACAAATGCCCATACAGTTGTAATAGTAGTACTCCAGATAGGAACTATAAAATCTCTCCACACTAAAAGTCCTGCTTGCGTGGTGGTAAATTTGCCGGTTCTATAATAAGAAGTCATTCCGGTAACTATAACTATTGTGTCATCCACCAAAAGTCCTAGAGACAGTAGAAGTGAGAAAAGAGTTAAAAAGTTAAGAGAAAGTCCTGCCGCGTTTGCCACAGTAAACGAAACTAAAAACGTTAAAGGGATAGTTAAAATAGCAATAAGTGCTTGTCTTACTCCTAAAAAGATTAAAAATGTAATAAAGACTAGAATGAGCGTATCTCTAAAACTATCTGTTAAGTGTCCAAATTCTTTCCCTATGTCATCTGTTACGTCTGAAATAGAGTGAATACTGAACTGATTATTGTACTCTTTTACCATTCCCTCCACTGTATCTTTTGCCGCTTTATTCCCTGCATCTATGGTAGCTGCTGTTGTTTTAAAGACATACAGCGTTATAACAGGCGTTGGCTTTTGTCTATCAGAAGCTAGATATGAAGATGTTTGATTAGGTTTGGAGCGCTCCATAACTGATGCAATGTCAGAAATTGCTACTTGTTGTCCGTTAAGATTTAAAACTGTGTTTCTAATATCATTAATAGAAGTAATAGGCGCATCAATTCCAATAGAAATAGAAGAGTTTTTAGTGTCTAAATTTCCTGCAGGAAATGAGTTAAGAGAATTTCTGACTGCTTGGGAGAGTAAGAGTGGATTAATATTATTTGTAGATATTTTTTCCGGGTCCGCTAGTATGGCAAACTCTTGCTCTTCAAGTCCAGTAATAGTAACCCGGTCTATGTTAGCCGTGTTTTCGAGCTTTTTCTTAAGTGCTTTTGTAAAACGGCCCAGAGATGCAGGATCCCTTCCTCTAACAGCAAAAACCCAGATAGGTTGATCTTCAAAATCAAACTTTCTTACGTTAGGAGTCTGTGCATCAGAGGGCAACGTGTTTACTTTTGTGACAGCTGCTTGTACGTCATCTCTGGCCTTATCCGCATCTATCCGTGACGAAAATTGAATGGTAATGCTTGAAAAAGATTCATTTGAGACAGAGTCTATATCAGTAATTCCCTTAATGCTTTTGATTGAATCTTCTAGAGGAATTGTAATCAGTGACTCAACGTCTTTAGGGGACGCTCCGGGTAAAACCGTAGAAACTCCTACAATTGGGATTTTAATTTCTGGATTTAAACGTCTAGGAAGAAGAAAAAAGCTTGTTGTTCCAACAGCAATAATAATTAAAACCAAAAGAATAACAACCCTAATATTTGTGAGGTATTTTGCCTTGAAAGACCGGAGAAGAGAAGGGTCAAACTTTAACTTAGAAAGATATGAAGATCCTTTTTTATTTTCCATGATTGAGTGTTACTGAATTTCATGAACTGAGTCTCCTGCAACTACATTTCTGTCTAAAATGACTTTATCTCCGTTTGCAATTCCGGAGAGTACCTCCACGTATTCACCTATTACACTTCCTAATTCAACCGTTTTAGAGGCTACCTTTCCATCTTTGGAAACAAAAATATAAGAAGAAGATTGGGATTGATAGACTGAATCAATAGGAATAAATGGATCTGCTATTGTGGTACTTGGAATTCCTACTGGAAGGTCTATTTTAATATTCTCATTATTAGAAAGCATGTTTTGGAATTCATCGGCAAGTGTGAAGATTACTGAATATAAATTTCCATCTGTTGCTTCATTTGAGATATATGCGGGGACTTCTTTGTATGTTTTTCTTCCTATGTGGATGGAAGCAGGATCTGAGTAGCTAATTTTTCTTGCAATGTCAGATGGTACTTTTGCAATAATTTTTACAGTTTGTGCTCCGTGCAGAAGTGCAAGCGGTGTTCCTGGGTTTACCGAATCACCCACATGAACATACACCCGTTCTACTATTCCAGAAAAAGGAGCAGATGGAAACATGGTTGCCTCCTGAATTTGCGCCAACTGAAGTTGAAGCTTGCTTGATTCCAGAGACATCTGAAGAGCCCGTTCCTGTACGTCAAGCTGCTTTTTTGTTATGTCTCGTGTTAAATCTGCCATAGCGTTTGGAGATTTATCAGTGTCAGTTTGATACTCTGCATTTTTAACTTGAGATCGCAGCTGATTTACTCCTGATTGAAATTGAGATATAAGCTGTTTTGTCTGTAAAATTGCGGTGTCATTTGCTCCTCCTGCATTTGTATTCTGAAGATTTTGCAAATTCGAGTTTAAAGAGTCAACAATTCCCTGATTAAAGTCTAGAAGAGACCGTGTGTCTGAGAGCGAATTTAAAGTGATTTGTCTTAACTGTTCAGCGTTGTCTCTGTTTTTATCCGCAAGATCGCGCTGCTTTTGAATAATGTCTTTTTGCTGTTGGTATGTGTCCTGAACATTTGAAAGAGCATTTTGGGCAATTTGTCTTTGAACATCAGCTGCGTTTCCTCCACCATAATTTGTGGAAAGTCCTATTAAGGTGGTTCCTTGGGATACTTCTTGACCCTCTTCTATGTTAATTTGGCTTACCACTCCAGGAGTGAGAGCTACAATTTTTACAACTCCACTTTTTTCCACCTGAGCAGATACGCTTATTGTGGGAGCTTTTCCTATAGAATAAACTTTAACATCTATAGGCTGTTTTTTTTCTGCAATTTCTTTTTCAGGACGTCTTAAAAATGAACCTACTAAAATAAGTAAAAATAATACGGCTAGAACTGTGAAAAATGAAAGAAAAGGATGCGTTTCAATTTTTATTATTGCTTTTTTAAGCACAGTTTTAATTCCCTTTTTCAGAGAACGGGGCTTTTCTTTTAGTGAGTCAAGTTTGTCTCCTCGCAGAAGAGATGAAATCTGGGCAGATCTTCGAGCATAGGACAAACGTCTTGCGTGTCTTATAGGACGTTTTGCCATTGAAGTTGTGATTATACCATATGAACAATAAGGTAGACAAGTAAAAATTTACTGAGGCGGGAAAATAAAAATTAATTAATTTGAGTGGATTTTTGTTCCACCAAATATTTTTGTACCACCTCTCACACTGGTAAGAGGCCGCTGGGAAGCGGCTGATGATATAGAAAAAAACGTAGTAGGAGAATTTTGATTGTTATATTCTGTAAGTATCCATGCAGCACTTCTTGAGGTTGAGGAAATATGCACCTCATCTATTGCACCATCAAAACTCATATTATTATCATTTACATCATGCCCA
>CAZITH010000088.1:0-3609 GCA_964542125.1 uncultured Gammaproteobacteria bacterium
TTAGTGAGATTGCAGCCTGGAACTGAGTTTGAGCTGCGTCATATTGCTGTAATTGGAAGTAAACTCCACCTAACTCAACTCTTAGAATAGGGTTTTGTGGATCCAATAGGATTGCTTGATTTAAGGTAGCTACCGCAAACTGTCCTGCATTTTGTCCTACGCCAATTAAGCTTCTGTAGACCTGTGAAAGATTTTCCCAGTTTACTGACGTCATAGGAGCAAGTGCTATAGCGGTTCTTCCGTTTGCAATGCTTTGTTGTAATAGCTGAGTAATGGTTTGCTGCATTGAAGTAGGCGCATTAGATCCTTGTGGTACAGAGGAGGCAAGAGAGTTTGCAAGAGCTAGATTTACCTGAGAGAAAATTCTGTAGTAGTCCGATCTGTAAGGGAAATCAATAAGAGCCTGTCTTTGGAGGTTATAGATAGTTTGTCCGTTATTTCTTTTTGCTTGGTTAAGGCTGTCAGCCATTTTCATGTCCGCAGAGATTAATTTAACAGCAAGGTATGAAATATATCCTCCAGCAACCAAGACTACCAAAGTGAGAATTAATGGAAGAAGTCTGGAATTAGATGAGCGTCTGTTGGAAGCTGATTCTTCTATTGAGAAAAGACCATGCTTAAACGCGACTACTGATATGGATACGTCATCTACATTTTTCTCGTGATTTAAGAATAGAAGCGAGGTGAAAAGAGACATAAGAATAAACATTAAAGTAATAATTACTATGGAGAATGGAAGGAAGAATGAGATAAGAAAAATTGCAAGAAGCCCAAAGAAGAATGGAGTAGAGTCTTTAGTTCTGGTTCTCAAAACCTTAGCAATTATAAATAAGTAGGTAAGAAGTCCTACGATTCCTGTAGTGGTTAAAAGCTCTAGAACAAATGAGGAAGATGAGCTAAATGTTGCAATCCAAAGCTGTGAATTATTTATGTCCTCAAGCTTAAAACGTGTAAAGTCTGAAAGAAATGTACCAAACCCTGAGCCAAATGGAAGGCTTAAGAATCTAGATGTGTCTTGGGAAATAGTTGCTGTTGCAATCTGGAATCCATAGGAATATGGAAGCAGCAGCTGTTTTTGAGGTGCTGTAAAGATTTGAATAGTAATAATGAGAGCTGAAAGAACAAGAATCGCTGTGGTTCCCCCAAAAAGAATAGTATTGTAGTTGGTTTCAACTTTTCTTCCTCTCATTTCCCGTGAGAGTAGAAATGCGGCTATGATGAAAAGAGGGAAGATATAGATTAAGTGTTGAATTGGAGAGCCAAAGGTTGTGAAGTATTGGCTTTGAATTGCTGAAATTGGGAGAAAGTATAGTTTCATGTAGTAAAGAACTGAAATAAGGGATGAAACAGCGCCTCCTACCAATAGAGCTGCTATAAGCATAAAGAAATCTTTTTTATGGGAAATGCTATTTATTCCTACAAAGTAAAGTACAAAAGCTGCTGCAACGGGAATTGCAAGAGCAACTGAATCATACATGTTCCTAGATAAGAATGCAGAGATGAGAACTGCTAATGTAAAGAGTCCTGCTGGTAGAGTGAAAGGACTTGTTCTTAGTACAATCTTTTTTTCATAGACTGCTGTAATACACCAAAGGAAAAGTAGTACTGTGGAAGCAAGAATTAAGAAAACTTGTTTTGGAAGTAGAAATGGATCAGTTGTGTTTACAAGAAAGAGTACAGGAAAGAAGAAGAGTACAAAAGATAATATCCAGACAGATATTTTTTTAATAATAACAACAGGTGATTCAATGCTCATGAAATTTAATTTAACAATCATTTAGTATAATGTCAAGTATAAAAATCGTTTTTGCTATTTTTGCGTCGTATATTTCGCTGCGCTCCTAAAAAATCAAAATTTTGAAGCTAAATTTAAGGTTTCTAGAAAAAATATTTTTGTGTAAGAAAAAAATTCTTACACAAAAATTTCCAAAAATCTTAAAATAATTATACATTTTTAAATTTTTAATGGACAAATGATAGCTGCTTGACTTATTATCTAATTACTTTTTAACTTATTGTTAACTTCGTTAATTCACGATGAGCCAGTTAAACTCTATATCTCTTGAAACAGGTGAGGAAACTCCCACAGTAAATGACGCGGTTGGAACTTGACGGATCAGAAACAAAACTTGATTATAAGTATTTTGTGCAGGAGTTATATAGATAAGAGAATGGTCTGAAACTAATTTATTTAAAATGGTAAGTTCTGTTCTGTTTGCCTTAAGTACTGCAGTTCCTGCAGAGCCCGTTGCAACCGCTTCATTTTCATTTGAAGCTATAGCTTTTCCAACTATTCCGCTTAAATTAAGTTTTGCAAAAGTCCCTGAACCAGAAGCCACAACGTCCCCTACCTTATTTATAGTAAGAACAGCAGATGAGGAAGCATTTGTTACTGCAAAATTTGCAGAACCTGTTCCTTCTGGCAGCTCTACGGCAAGGTCTTTATTAGGAAGAGGGGAGATGAGGTTTGTATAAATTCTTCCTTTCACAGCAAGATTTTTGTTAAAGAGAGCATCTTCGTTGACTATTAACTGTCCGTCACTTTGGATTTTTATAAGGCCGGCAAGAAATGAAATGCCAGCTTGTCTGAGCGGCTGGATTTCCAGGTCAGTTGCAAGTGTATTTATAGCGTTTTGTGAGAAGAAGAGTGTAGTTCCTACCGTCAGTCTATCCATTACAGACGGATTCCCAAAAGTTGAGGCGCCTAGAGATAAAAGTCCCTCTGTAAATGTTCCAAATTGAGCTGAGATATTTGTATTCTGAAGTAAATTATTCCTATCAATGCTTGAAATGTCTGCATTCTGCGGGAGCTTAACTTGTGAAAGAAGAGTTCCTGTTGCGCTTGCGATCTTTTCATCAAGACCATGTATGTCAGTTGCTAAGATTGAGCCGGCATGAAGAGTGCCGCTAATACTTGCATCGCCACGAGTGGTTAAAGACTCAGCAGATAGGTTTCCGCTTACGCTTGCAGTTTGTGAAGATATAAAGCCATCTGTAGAAATGTTTCCTTTGTTATCCAGCTTGGTAACAGTTTTACCTGTATCTTTATTTTTAATAAACAGAGCTGATTCAGATGCATTATTGAGCTCAATACTTAAAGAATTACCAGCAAGGGGAGAAATAATATTAGTTGCAAGTTTTTCTGTAGGAATTACTGGGGAAATCACATTTTGAATTGTTTCAGAGATAAACTGCTGGAGGGGTTTTCCCTGAATTGTTAAGTTGTTTGCAACAGAGACAGTTTTGGCTGAAAGGGAAGCAATTTGAGCACTATCTGCCGTTAAATTTTTAGTAATGACAGAGCTTGCAGATACTGCAGCAGTTTTAACTTTTCCAGAAACTGTTTGAGAGAAGACACCAATAGTGTCAACCGTTTTTTTGCCTACAGTTATGGTTGGATCCACATTATTTATTTGATCAATCTTATCTGAAAGTTCCTGATCAAGCTGTGTATTTGTATTATCGTGGATCTGGATGTTCTCAACTGATGTCAAAATGTCATTGGAAGATGACCATGATAAAGATGCCATAGCCATAATCTTTCCTACATATATATAGTCAGCAGATGTGATGCCATATTTCTGACTTAACAGATCCTGGACATCTCTA
>CAZITH010000088.1:3709-5398 GCA_964542125.1 uncultured Gammaproteobacteria bacterium
GGTCCAATTACAATATTAGGTTTGGTTGAGACAACCCCCGCAATTTTAGGGTCATATGCAATTTTTGACTTCTCAACTTCCCCAGTTTCATTAAAGCTCAGAACGGATCCGGGTTCAGGAAGCGGTTCTACAGCGTTAATCCATTCAGCCAGATCCGCCGCGTCAGTACTTCCCGGGTCACCTATAAGATGCCAGACGTTATTACTTCGGACAACAGTAAAGTGCTTAATTACAGATGAGGGTAGTGTACCTGGGACAGAAGATAATGTTGCTATGGGAAACCCATTGATATTTATTGATACGGTTTGAGACTGTGAAGAAGGAGTAGTATCTTTTGAGACCTTAGAGTAAATATATGCAAATGACCCGTCCACATTTGGGAGCCCTACTATATTATATGTAGTGGCGGTAGATGTATTTGTGGTTCCAGTGCTTTTTTCAAGATCGTATACAAGTGCCTTTGCGTCTCTGGTAATTGTTTGAGTATTAGCACCATCAGTGTAGTAGTCTACATTCCCGCCCCAGTTCCCTGAAACGTCAAAAGTTCTAGACGGATTAGTTTTTTGAATACCTATATTCCCGTTGGAAGTTAAGAGGTTAATGTTTTTTGTAGAACTGCCGCCAATTGTTAAGTCTGAATTGTTTGTAGATATGGAACCATTTGACTCAATGCTTATATTATTTCCTACCTTAAATATTGGATTAGAAGCGTTCATATTTGTAAAGGCAAATTTAGCAGAAGAAGTAGAGGTGCCTCCAAGTAAAAGGTCCATAGTGTTATTTGTCATAGTAATAAATCCGTTAAGTTCTTTATAGAGTCCACAAGAGCTCCATACAGGAGCGGCTCGTCCATTTGTGGTAAGACACTGACCTATGATTCCCGGAGCTAGGTGTCCGTAGCTTGTGCTTGAAGTTGAGTAAAGAAGTTCACCAGGGCCTGTAGCGGTAATACTATTCCCAAACCCTCCAAACTCTGTGCCTATAGGATTTCCAGCCCATACACCCTTGGTTACAACCCCTTGGCTATCAACAGAAAACCTGGTTGTTCCCAGAGTGTTTCCAGTAATAAGTGGTGCGCCATTTTCCTGGTTAATAAATATTGCTGGTTTTGCGCTGTCAGTTGATGAAATAGTAACTCCTCCCTGAATTTCTACTGTTCCATTGGTTTTTGTCAAAGGTTTCTGAAGGTCAATTCTTCCGTTTCCGTCTGGATTTATAACTACGTTTCCATTAGAGGAGGCATTTGTTTGAAGAATGAGTGTTTGTCCAGATAAGGTGAAGTCTCCACCTGTTGCTTGAAAAGTTGGATTACTTTCTCCTCCCATGCTTAGACTGCCAGTGGAATCCAGAGCCAACAAAACATTGGTTTGTTTATCTGAAAGGGTATTAGGAATATATCCAGAAATATTACCCGCGCTTTCTGAAAATGGTACGCCTATCTGTTTTCTTGGAGAAAGCTCTTCGTCTGTATTAATAGTGACTCCTAAAAAGAGTGGGATATTTGTATTAAAGAAATAATCGGGGATTTGATTATTGCTACCTATTATAAGATTTACATCACCCTTATCTGACGGTGTTACTTGTTGGACCTCTTGCCAGAGTAGCGCGCTTCCACTAGACGTAGGTGTATCATAAAGTGATAGTCTGATATGAGAAGAAGCAGTTATTGGTTTACTATTTTTATCTAAA
>CAZITH010000089.1:0-3010 GCA_964542125.1 uncultured Gammaproteobacteria bacterium
AATTAGGGCTGTAGAAAAATATGACTGGAAAAAAGGATTTAAGTTTTCAACATACGCAACTTGGTGGATTAGACAGGCTATAACCAGAGCTATAGCAGACCAGGCAAGGACCATACGTATTCCTGTTCACATGGTTGAGAATATTAATAGGTTTATGAGGGTGCAAAGAAAGTTAATGCAGGAGTTAGGACGTCAACCTACCCCTGAAGAAATTTCAGATATTCTAGAAATAGATCCAGATAAAGCTAGGGAAATTATTAAGATTTCCCAGCAGCCAGCATCTTTAGACACTCCGGTAGGAGACGAAGAAGACTCATACCTAGGGGACTTTATTTATGACATTACAGCTCCTACATTATTTGATACTGCGTCCCGTGGTTTATTAAAAGAGCAGCTGGGTTCCGTACTTGGTACGCTTTCTGATAGAGAGAGAAGAGTACTGGAAGAAAGATTTGGTCTAAGAGACGGAAAACCAAAGACGTTAGAAGAAGTAGGACGTATGTTTGCGGTAACCCGTGAAAGAATCAGACAGATTGAGGCAAAAGCACTAAGAAAATTAAGGCACCCTTCAAGAGGCAATAAGTTGAAGGATTACCTTGAGTAAAATGCATATCAATAAACCCCCAACATCTTCAATACAAAATGTAGTTATAGAAAAGAAGGTTACAACAAACGTAAGCGGTGTAATTACGAACCCAAATAATGGGGCTTCTAAACAAAACGAGAGCAATGAATTTCCAGAGCCAGGTGGTTATTTGGTGAATTACGGAGCGACTGCAAGTGGAACATCAAATGCAACTTTGCAATCTCAACAGATGTTGGTGTTAGTTCCCAAAGATGGGATAGTACCCTGGTACTGGTTGGATTTATTGAAAAATGTCGAAAAGATGGATTTGGCTACTATTCCTATCAAAGAAAAACTGCATAAAGCCTAAAGACTACCTCGAATAATCTCCCATTTACGATCTTGTAAATTGAAGCTAAAGAAGATAAAATAGCATTCTTACAATTCAAAAGAAATTTTGAATAAGCTATTCCCCTGTAGCTCAATGGTAGAGCAGGAAGCTGTTAACTTCAAGGTTCTAGGTTCGAGTCCTAGCGGGGGAGCAATAACTCTTAATATCTAATAATACATATATTCAAATTCCTAGGTATATTTAATCCTCCTTGTGTATTATGGTACTATAAATAAATGAAGGGGAAAAACCTTGTTATTTATTTTACTATCTTCATCGTCTCACATATCACAACCTATTTTTTTGCAGGATTTATTGCAAGAGCCCTAGGTGTATTTGATTTTTATCCTCCATCGCCTTCTGCAATTTCGTATCTTCGAAATCCCATGGATCCACACGTGTGGCAATATATGTTCCCGGCGCAAACAGCTCGTGCGATCCTTTATGGAGTTGCCATTCTACCTATATTTGGGTGGATTAAAAAAACAACGCAGTTCAAGAGCGGTTTGATTATCGGATTGATAATATTCTTAGTAGGTTACGTTGCTTCATCTGGTGGGCTGATTGAACACGAAGTATTTTTTACAGAGTATCCCTTACGATTTGCCCTAATTTCCTTGGTTGAAATATTTATCCAGTCTTTTCTTTTTGGACAGATTGTAGTGTTATTTTTCAGGAAGTTTTTGCAGTAAAACAGTTCCTTATCCAGTGGTAAGTTTTAGTCTATTTTATTTTTTGGGCATATAAGTATGGGTGAGATAATAAGATCTCTGAAAGGTGAAATAGTCATACGGTTTTTATAATTATGCTCCATAAGCAAACATGGATATTGCAATTTTCTTAGCAAGATTTTGGATAGCCTCTTTATAATGCTTGGGTTACAGTCAATTTTTATTAAATAGAAAAATAATTATTCACTTCACAATCTGCGTGACCGAGGTCACTGACTTTCACCTCTAAATAACTTACAATAATTCCGTGAAGATAAATGCGCAGTGGCATATTAAAAATAAAATGCCTAAAAATCCTACGCTTGATGAAAGAGTTGCGTGGCATATGGCGCATGCAAAGAATTGCACATGCCACCCGCTTAGCGGAAAAATCTTGGAAGAAATAAAAAAACGGAAACTACTATGACAAGGGAATTTTTAAAAGATACATTTGGGTGGGGATTTTTACTCTGGCTTATTGGGTATGGACTGGGAATAGCATTATTTACTATTCTTCCTACATCCATTTTGGGCTGGGTGATTACTCCTATTGGGCTTTTTATTATGCTTTGGGTTTTATTTAAAAAAATTAAACCTCATCCGTTTTCCTACTACCTTCTTCTTGCTATTGTATGGACGTTTATTGCAATAGTTTGTGATTACTTTTTTCTGGTAAGAGCATTTCATACAACAACCTATTATAAATTAGACGTATACGTGTATTACTTACTTATGTTTTTAGTTCCTCTGCTTGCGGGCTGGAAAAGACAGCAAAAGTAAAATCTGTTAAATAAGAGTTTATGTAAGGTTTTCGTTGTGTTCGATTTTTATGGTGAGGTTAGGTTTAATGCCTGAAAGTGCAGGGAGTAAGTGATTTAAAACTTGTTCAGCAGTCATTCTAAATTTTCTACCTTTCGCAGAGATTTTTAACCACCCATCTTTATCTTTGTAATATTTTTCAGTGAAGTTTTTAGTTCCTAGATAGATTACATACCTATCATTTTTTAAATTCATACTCAGATTTTACCATACTAGTTTGTATTTGAATTTAGATGCAAATTGACTCAAGTGTTATAATTTAAGCAGATGACAAAAAATCCTTTTCTTAATGCTTTGTGCGCTTCTTTATACATTATGGCTGTTGCAACGCTTATGTATAATGCAAAAACGGTTTTTGGGCCTAAAGACACGTTTCTTACTCCTATTGCCGTTCTTTCCCTTTTTACCTTATCTGCTGCTAGTATGGGGTACATATTTTTATACCAGCCTGTACTTTTACTTTTAGATGGGCATAAGAAAAAAGCGGTAAATTTATTTTTACAGACCGTTGCGGTTTTTGCAGGG
>CAZITH010000089.1:3110-5394 GCA_964542125.1 uncultured Gammaproteobacteria bacterium
CCTAATCATAAAATGAGGAATTATTCAGTTTTACTTTTCAGAAGTTTGTGGCGAGCTGAGTAAATTCCAATTGAAACTATTCCTAGGTAAAAAAGTCCTGCGATGCATGAAGAGACCAGATGGGACGGTTTGAGAACTACTAAATACGTGCCAGTTATAAAAGTAGCGGACACGAGTGTATAGGAAATTTTTAACTTTTTTGCAGATGGAGAAATAGAGGTAATTCCAGTGTAAATAATGCTGGAAATTGCAATAAGAATATGAAAAACGAGCATAAAGTAAGTATACCAGTTATGGAAGAAAACTATCAAGAGAGATCATTAAGCTAAAGACAAGAAGCGTAATAAGAGAAAACCCAAATACTTTGTGCGCCCATTTATCATCATCCTGAGTCCAAATTCCCTGAATGCATGTAAAAAACCAGATAAGAATGCAGGCTTTCATGACAAGAAGATAGGTGAGTTTTGAAATTCCAAAAAATGTTAGCGAATCAAAAAGAACTCCCAATAATACTATGTAAAAAACAATATAAATCTTTGTAGTCTTAACTCCATGTTTTACAGAAAGAGCGGGTATTTTTGCTTTAGCATAATCTTTAAGCCTAAAGATAGAAATTGCGTAAAAATGAGGCATTTGCCATATAACTAAAATAAGGAATAAAAGAAGTGCTCCTAAATCAAGCCTATGAGTTGCCGCAAGATACCCTGCTGTCAGTGGGACTGCGCCGGAAATTGCCCCCATCTGCGTTCCGTAGATAGTTTTTCGTTTAGTGTACGGGTAGATACCTATATAAAAAATAAATCCAACCATAGATACAAGTAAAACGAGAAAATTAGTAAGCATAAAAAGAATACTAACTCCAGTAATCCCTAAGAAAAAAGCGTAGATAAGCGCGTTTCTAGTAGGAATAAGTTTTATAATGGCAGTTCTTTTTTTAGTGCGCTGCATATGAGTATCTATATCTCTATCTATATAATTATTTAAAACACACGCGCACCCTATGCATAGTGTCATGCCTGTTAAAACTCCTAGAAGAGGAAATATTTGTATGGCGCCTTTTGCTCCCAGTAAAAATCCTCCTAATGTGGTTATAAAATTTCCAGTGATGATTCCTGGTTTTGTTAGATACACGTACGCTCTCCAGATATTTTTTCCTGAGTATTTTTCAATATGAAAAGGCTTTGAGGACATAAGTTAGTTTCGGTCTTGTGAGATGCCTTCATCTGCCCTGATATAATCATTCATTTCATGAGGTGTCATGTTGTAGTTTAAGTGACTCATAATCCATAATGACCCTATCACGACTAAGAGAATCACAGACCCAGTGGAGATAAGAAAAATAAGATTTAACCTAGATTTAGGCGTTAAGCTCACATGGAGAAAGAAAATAAGCTGAACCATGAGTTGAATAATTGCAAGAATTGGAAGAAGAATTATAAGAGCCTTGTCTGATGGGGTGGTGTGTTGAGTTGAGAGATGCATTACAACAGATGAATACGCAATGATAGTTAGAACAAATGAAATAAAGAATCCTAAAAAGTATGATCTTATTTTTTTTGTATCCATATTATGAAACTGCTCCCATTAAATAGACAAAAGTAAAGATAAATATCCACACAATATCTAGAAAATGCCAGAAGTAGCTCAGAAGCTTCACCTTTCCTTTATTAGAATCAGTTAAACCTCTTTTAGAGATAAAGTAGAGAAGAAGCCCAATCCAGATAAGACCAGCCAAAATATGAAGACCGTGAGTTCCAACTAACGTAAAGAAAGAGGAGAGAAACGCGCTTCTAGATGGAGCGTTTCCTTCCATAACAAGACTTGAGAATTCATAAAGTTCCATGCCTAAAAATGAGAATCCTAGTAAGAATGTAATTGCCAAAAAAAGAAGCGTTTTAGTTTTGTCTTTTGCATCCGCTGCAATATTTGCAAGGCCGCAGGTAAAGGAACTGACTAAAAGTATGGTGGTTTCTGTGAGAACAAAGGGCGGGTTGAAAATTTCCCAGATAGTTGCTGCCCCAAACGTGTTATTTCTTAAAACTGCAAATGTTGCAAACAGAACTGAGAACATAAGAAGGTCTGTCATTAAGTAGACCCAGAATCCTAAAAGGATTTTATCCAAGGATTTATGCTCATGCATAGTATTTTCTTCCTTTCTCTAGTTTTTCAACTTCTGATGCTTTTAAGACGTATTCAGTTTCATCATCAAATGTCCGTTTTATAAGGCAAATTAAAGCGCCTATTATGCCTAGGCCAACAAGCCAGAACATGTGCCAGATAAATC
>CAZITH010000090.1:0-5368 GCA_964542125.1 uncultured Gammaproteobacteria bacterium
AAGATGGGTGATTGATGGGGGAAGTTTGCAAACTATGGATTCTTCAGTTTTATTAATGCTGACACAAACGCCAATTTTAACTCCACACCCGCGAGAATACCAAGTTTTATTTAACAACATGGATATTCAAAAAGCTGCTGAGACATATAAATGTGTAATTCTATTGAAAGGTGAAAAGGATGAGGTGGTTTCACCCACGCAAAGCGCTACGGTAACAGGAGGAAATGCTGGGATGACCAAAGGGGGAACAGGGGACGTTCTGGCGGGTTTAGTTGCGTCTTTATATGCTAAAAATGACGCGTTTTTGTCTGCATGTGCTGCTTCTTACATAAATAAAAAAGCGGGAGAGTCTTTAGAAAAACGCGTAGGAATTTATTTTAACGCATCTGATTTAGCAGATGAGATTCCACACGTTATGAAAGAGTTATTACATGAATAATATAGTTTTAATGGGTACAGGCTCGTGGGGGAGTGCAATAAAATCTCTTCTGGAGGAAAACAAACAGGCGGTTAGTATTTGGGAAAATGGACAAAAGCTTTCTTCAGGTTCAGTAGTAATTAACGCCATTCCAACTCAGGCAATTCGTGAGGTTTTAACCCCAAGCAGACACACCTCAGACATTACTTATATAAACTGTGCTAAGGGAATTGAGAGAGAAACCCATAAGCTCCCGTTTCAAATAGTTTCAGAAATTTTAGGTGAAGGACTGGATTATTTTTCTCTTATTGGTCCTTCTTTTTCTGAAGAGGTTGTGAATAAAATGCCGACAATTGTAAACTTGGGATTTAGAAATGAAGAAAAAGCGGAAATGATAAGAAACTTATTCCAAACAGAATATTTTAGAGTTAAAAAAACCAAAGGAATCAGGTCCTTAGAGCTTGCAGCTGCGTTTAAAAATATTTATGCCATAGCTTGCGGGGTAGCAGAAGGATTGGGGTACAAAATGAATACCAGGGTAAAGTTGATGTGCCTTGCAATAGATGAGTTTAATAATCTGAGGTTAAAACTTGACTACAAAATAGACGAAAAAGCAATTCCAGCAACTGTAGGAGATTTGATTCTCACCTGCAGCAGCGAAGAGTCCAGAAACTTTACTTTTGGAGAGAATCTGGCAAAATACTCAGTTGAAAAAAGCCTGGAGCTTTCTAAGGGAACGGTTGAAGGATATTATACGGTAGAGACTGTTTCTTATTTTGAAAAAGAAACAGGGGTAAAACTTCCCTTAGCTCATTTTGTTTACAGTTTAACTCATGAGAAAAATCAAACAAATATAAAAAAACTATTTACTGACTTTGTGAAATCCACCTAAAGCTCAATAATCTCTAAGTTCTCCTGTTTTAAAATCTTCTTTGGGACGAATTCTTTATGGGTTGTAGTGATAATTGTTTGTTGTTCTTTTATAAAGGAATAAATCATATCTATGTTTTCAGAGTCTAACTCTGAGAAAATGTCATCTAATAAAAGAATTGGGGTTTCACCAGTAGCTCTTTTTAAGTATTCAATCTCAATGAGTTTCATTTGAAGAATGGTAAGGCGTTGTTCGCCACGGGATCCAAACTCTTTCACCTCGTGTTTTGTATGAGAAAACATGAACTTAAAATCATCGCGTTGAGGACCTACTAGGGTTACGCCAGCCGCGGTTTCCTCAAAATGATATTTATATAGTCTTTCTGTGGAGATGATGCTGTGGTCATAAATCATCTCAAAACTAAACACTTCTTTTACGAAAGCATTTACAAACTTCACAAATTCCTCTCTGAAGTTATGAATCACAGTACCATTTTCTATAAGAAGTTCTTCCCAGTAGACATAATCAGAGCGTTTGTATTCTTTTTTTCCGGTCTTTGCGTCATGCAGCATTCTGTTTCTTTGACGCAGTGCTTTTTCATATTTGGATAATGCAGTGCGGTATTCTTTATGAGACTTAGCAAGAATTGAGTCTATGTATTTACGCCTTAAAGAGGGGGTATCTGTAATAATTTCTATATCCTGCGGGGTAAAAAGAGCAGTGTAGATATAATCTGAAAAAGTTCTTAAAGTTCTTGCTACACCGTTTACATGATATTTTTTAGATAAATACGTTCCTCTTTTTGCAAAAAGGACCGTTAATTTAGCTTTTTCGTCAGAAGAAGCTACATCTGCCTCTATTTTTGCGAAATTTTCTCCTTCTAGGATTACGTCCGCATCATAAGACGCTCTGAAAGAAGAGCCGTGGGAAAGAATGTAGAGTGCTTCTAAAATATTAGTTTTTCCTGCAGTATTTTTGCCAACTATAATAGTGATGTCTTTGAAATGGAAAAAGCGTTTCTTGTGATTTCTAAGATTTTGAAGCGTAAGACTACTTACAATCATTCTGAATCAACTCGCTGGAGAATTTTGGATAATTGGTAGGTAACAAAAACAGCAATTACGGTGATTACGAGTGCGTAGACAAAAAGAGAAATAAGGCTGCCGTTTGGGAAGTACGGTTTAACATATGTACCTACTAATTCCTGAATAAAATTATTCCAGGCAAGAGCTGCAACCAACCCAAATCCTGCGGTAGCCAAACTTAACATTTGGCGGATTAACTCAACGTGTAACTTTTTCTCCTTTTCAGTTTTTTTGGCCATGTGACGCTATGATACAATAAGTAAATTCAAAAGGCAAAAGGTAAAACGCAAGATTATTGGTAAAATGTAACTGAGCTAATACTTTTGATTTTTAAGTTTTAATTTTCTCATGTACACTCCAACATTCTCCATAACAAATACCATTCTCAAAAACATAGGAAGCATAGAGGCTGCTAAGGAGGTCATAGAAAATGCGCCGCTGCTGCCATACTGGGAGAAAAAGTTTCAAGAAGACGCGGTTGTGAGAACCGTTCACTACGGGACCCATATAGAAGGAAATGAATTGTCTTTAGTTCAGGTTCAAAAGATTTTAGATGGAGAAAATATAGCGGCAAGAAACCGGGATGTTCAAGAAGTTATAAATTACAGAAGAGTGGTGGAATATATGGGAAGAGTTATGGGAAGAAAAATAGATGAGGATACTATAAAGCAGCTGCATAAAATAGTAGTTACAGGAATTCTTCCTTTAGATGAGTCTGGAGCGTATAGAAATAAAGACGTGGTAATTAAAAATTCTATAACAGGAGAAGTTTCTTTTAGGCCTCCTAAAGTTATAGAAGTCCCGTGGCAGATTAAAGAGTTAATTTCTTTTATTCAGGATGAGAATGATATACATCCTGTTTTAAAAGCAGGCGTGGTTCATTATGAATTTGTAAGAATCCATCCGTTTTTAGATGGGAATGGAAGAGTAGGCCGTGCACTGTCGACTCTTGTGCTATTCAAAGACGGATATGACATACGGCAGTTTTTTTCACTGGAAGAGCATTTTGACAATAACCCAAAAGAATATTATGAGGGACTGCAAAGCGTAGAAAAGTTTAAAGGAGATCAGACAGTATGGCTTATGTATTTTACAAAATGCCTTTCTATAGAGCTTGCAAAAATTAAGGCAAAGATAGAGAAAATCTCTGCAGATTTGGGGCTTCGTAAAAAACTGGGCGGGCCGGTTATGCTTTCTGAAAGACAATTAAAAGTGATAGAATACATCAAAGAAAACGGATACATTGAAAATAAAGCCTACGCTACACTTTTTCCAATGGTATCTGAGGACACAGTGTTAAGAGAAGTGCAGGATTTAGTAAAAAAGGGACTGCTAAAAAAGAAAGGAGTTACCAAAGGCGTTAAATACGTCATGAGTTAAATGGATACAGACCCAAAAAGAATATACCCTGAAATATCTGAGCAGTGGTCAAACATAAGAAATGAGGTTAAAGGAATTTTTGATACATATGTTTCTAGAACTCCACTTGTTCCCGCAGCAGCTACATCAGTTGTAAGTGTAGGTTGTGGAGATTTTGTAGAAGCTCAAGTTTTATCTGATTTTTTTCCAAACGCAGAAATAGTTGGCTATGATGCTGATCCGGTAAGAATTAAACTTGCCAAAAGAGTGAATACATTTCCCATGGAGAGAGTATCTGTCGAACAAGGGATCGTAGGAAGAGGAGTGTTAAAGCCTTCTTCCGCAGATGTTGTAGTAGTTAGAAATCCTGATGTTCATAAAGAGTATACATGGGAGAAAGCATTTCAAGAAAGTATTGCAGCATTGAAGCCTGATGGAGAACTTATTGTAACAACGTTATCTGAAATGGAAATGGAAAGAGTTAGGCGCAGTATTTCAGGTACAGAAATTCTTGTTGATGAAGTGCACAAAAAAGCAGGTCAAATATCTCCAGCAGGATTAGGAGATGCGTGTGTTCTTATAGCTAGAAAAAAATAACTGAAACAAATGAAATTTATTGAACTCTCAGAGTATCTACAAAAACTAGAAGTTACTTCCTCCAGAAATGACATGATTTTAATTCTGTCTGAACTTTTTGGAAAAGTTCCGGCTGAAGATATGGATAAGGTTATGTATTTGCTTCAGGGGAGAGTAGCGCCGCTTTACGTAAATTTAGAGTTCTTCATGGCTGACAAAATGATTCTGAGGGCAATCTCTAGAGCGTATGACATAACTGATGAAAAAATTACTTCAGAATATAAAAAGATTGGAGATTTAGGAGAGACTGCAGAAAAATTAAGCTCTAAAAAGAGCAGCACTATTACTGTTTCAGAAGTTTTTGAACGACTTGTATCTATTGCAAAAACAAGCGGTGCGGGGTCAGTTGAAAAGAAAATAGACATTCTTTCTGACTTATTCAAAGACTTAGATTCGCTTTCATTAAGGTTTGTAGCCCGTATTCCTGTTGCTAAATTAAGACTAGGCTTTTCTGATATGACTGTTCTAGATTCTTTATCCTGGATGTTAAAAGGGGATAAAACAGACAGACCTGAAATAGAACGTGCGTATAATATACGCCCTGATTTAGGATACATTGCAAAACTTATTAAAGAACACGGAATAAAAGGGGTTGAAAAAGTAAAACCGGCAGTTGGGACTCCTATTCTTATGGCACGTGCGGAAAGACTATCTTCTGGGCAAGAGATCTTAAAAAAAATTGGAAAGTGTGCGGTGGAGCCTAAGTTTGACGGGTTTAGACTGCAGGCGCACTGGGATGGGAAAAATGTAAAGCTGTTTACCAGAAACTTAGAAGAAGTAACCTTCATGTATCCGGATGTAGAAGCAGGAATTAAATCACAAATAAAAGCAAAGGAAGCTATTTTTGAAGGAGAAGCAATTGCCTATAATCCCCAGACCGGTGAATATTTACCCTTTCAGCTGACTTCTCAGAGGAAAAGAAAATATGATATTGCAGAGATGGCAGAAAAGCTCCCGCTAAAATATATGGTATTTGACGCGTTATATGTGAATGGTAAA
>CAZITH010000091.1:0-5259 GCA_964542125.1 uncultured Gammaproteobacteria bacterium
ATCTATTACCCTTGCATCTGCAAAACAGGACGCATTTAATAAAGAAGATACAGAGCTTATAGAAAGAATTCTTGAAAACACTACAACTGCAGTGGGAAAACTGGAAGAAATTATCTCTACAGAAAAAGCAAAATTAGATTCATTCTTATTCTCAGTTACTTCAGGAGCGCTTTTGTTTTTAATTATGGAAGGGCAGGTGCTGCGTCTTTCAGCAGTTAACTCAGCCGCAAAGCACTTTCTTCATATAGAAGACGCTACTCCTGATACAACCACGGTTATAGCACATTTTGGAATGCACTATGATTTAGTCAAAAACATTCAAGACATAGCAAATGATAAAAAAAGCATGATAATAAAAGACGTTTCTATCTATGACCGGTACTTTAAGATTTATCTGAATCCCGTATTTCTGAAATCCCAAGAAAAAATAATTGGAGTTGCGGTAACCATGGAGGACGTGACATTTGAGCGTGATATAGAAAAGATGCGTGAGACATTTACCAGCATGGTGGTGCATGAGCTGCGTGCGCCTTTGTCTTCTATTAAAGGTGCTTCATCCATGCTTTTGAAAGGGGACCTTAAAATTGAGGATCAGAAGAAAATGTTACAAATTGTCTATGATTCAACAGACAGGATGTTAACAGAGATTGGAGACATCTTAGACATGAGTAAGCTTGAGGCTGGTAAATTCACTCTTAATAAATCTATGAATGACTTGAATAAATTGGTTGATGAGAAAGTTCTGGCGTTTTCTTTTACCGGTAAAGAAAGACAAGTAGAAATAACAGGGCAGCTGGGAGAGAATATTCCGCAAATTGCATTTGATTCCCAGAGGATTGGACAGGTACTTAATAATCTTTTATCTAATGCACTGAAATTCACCCCTGACAATGGCTCTATACGCGTTACTACAACGTCCCAAGATGGGTATATAGAAGTTTCTGTGACAGACACTGGCGTAGGAATCCCAGAAGAGAAAAAGCCGCTTCTTTTCTCAAAATACGGGCAGCTATCAGGTGCAATTAGAAAAGAGGGCGGAACAGGTCTGGGGCTTTATATTTCTAAGGGAATAATTGAGTCTCATGGAGGAAAAATTTGGGTAGACAGTAAGCCAGGCGGAGGTACTACGGTAGCTTTTACTTTGCCTATTATTACAAAACTAGAAGAGGAAAAGGCAGAAGAGAAGAAGCCAGAGATTCCCGCCTCTCAACTTTCACAAAGAGTTGTAAACTAGTGCCATTTTTTATATACTCCTGCTTTATGAAAGAAATAGACAAGGCAGGACTTCAGCAAGCACTTGATAAAACAAAGCCAATAATTAGAGAAAGAAATTCACAGACAACAAGAATTTCTGAGCCGTATATTTGCTTATTACAAGCTCTAACGGTGGGAAGATATAACTACGAGATTCTTCCGAGCCCAACGAATGTTTTTACCTATGTACAAAGATTAAAAGACGCTGGTGTTGATATTTCTTTTGACCTGACGCCGTTGCAGAGAAGAATTTTATCAGTCATTGAAAAAGGGATAAAAGACAGAGATGAAATTATTAAGGAAACAGGTATAGACATGACGCGTAGTGCACTCCAAAAACACTTAGGAGGCATTAGAAGGTCAGGTATTCCTTTAAAAGGGAGAGTTAAGTATTGGAGAGAGTTGAAGTAATATTTTCCAAGCTTAATATTTTCAAGTGTATGAGTTGCGGAAGACAGTTTGCTTTATGAAAAAGGACTCTTACACGCAGTTAAAGAAGATTAAGCTCACGGAGCTTTATTTCAAAGATATTCGGTACAAGTTATTAGGGGCAGTTGGGATATTACGATTTGTTAGGATAATAAGGCTTGATCCATCAGGCCACGGGAAGACAAAGCTATCTACAAAAGGCCCAGCATAGACAGTAGTTAAATTGCTTCCATCAAATTCAATAACATTTATCTTGTCATTTTTTGCAAAGACTAAATGTGCTGAATCAGAAAGCCAGGTAAATTTAACGGGGTTGGAAGCGTCCTGTTTATAGATTTCATAATTCCTGTCTTCTTTTATGTCATAAACGTAAGCATCTCCTTCTTTTATGGTTCTTTTTTCAGGGGTAGAGTTGGTGCCAGGAAGTCTAGGCTCAATAATAAGAGGCAGAGTTGCGCTTTGAGAAGCTGTGTAGAAAATTCTGTTTTCGTCAAGTGATAGAACTGGGTTTGCAAAATAGGGGCTTGCAACTGCTCTAATTTTTCTGGGTAGAGAATCTATTAGTTTTTTGTTTTTGAGTGCATTTTGGGCACTCCAGTCTGTCATAACCTGAGGGAATGTGGCAGTTATATCTTGAGGGGAATTATTAAATGAGCGTGCGGTTAAAAGATACTTGGTTGAATCTTTAAGACCAGCTGACAGGGATGCAAGAAGCTGGTTTCCATCAGGTGAGAATTGAATTTGGGATTTTGAGAATGATGCTATTAAGTCATTTGAAATTTGAGTGGATGCTCCTCCTAACGTTAAGATAGAAGGAGTAGTCATGTTAAGGGTATAAATTCCGTTTTTCTCAGCAGAAGCTGAGGAAACTGTATATGCAAGAAAGCTTCCTGTCCCGTCAATTGTAGGATTTGCAGCTCCTGTGTTAGTTATAGATTCAAGCCGTGGTGCAATAGGAAAGAGAGTAGCATTTGCTTGTGAGACTACTTCCTGCTTAACATCAACTGTTTTAGACCAGGGGAAATACCCATCTTTTTCTATTTTTACTGTGTATGTTCCTGGCTGAAGGTTTATAGTGTTGTTAGTAGCAGTAGTAAGGTGATCATTAATAAAAACACGCGCGCCGTCAGGCTTACTTGTTAGCACCATAAGGCCTGTTCCCTGGAGCATTCCTTTAGGATTCTTTAAATCAAATCGGTAACCTCTGGCGTAAAATATTCCTATAACAGTTCCCAGAAGAATTAACGCAAGTATTATAAAGGTTGAAATGACAACTCTTTTCATTTTAGATAGACTAATTATACAGCGTAGAAGACTTCAATGCCAGTTTTTTTGTGAGTATTTCCTCTTGCATCTTCACCTCAAGAGTGTATATTATATAGATTGATTTAGGTTAAACTTGATATAGTTTATATATATTTTGATATGTTTAAGAACCTCTCAAAGCGAATTGGAATAGACTTAGGAACCGCAAATATTTTAGTGTATGTAGTAGGAGAAGGCGTTGTTTTGAATGAGCCTACTGTGGTTGCTGTTAGAGCAGATGACAATAAAGTAGTTGCTGTAGGTCAGGAGGCAAAAGAGATGCTAGGAAGAACTCCTGGGAATATTGTGGCAACGCGTCCTTTGAAAGATGGAGTGATTGCAGATTATGTAATCACCCAGGACATGCTGTCTTACTTTATAGATAAGGTCTCTAGAAAAACTAAAGTTCCTGTATCTTCCATCTTTAGACTAAAGCCTGAGGTTATGGTATGTATTCCAAGCGGAGTGACTCAGGTAGAGAAGCGCGCGGTTTTAGATGCTACTATGGCCTCAGGTGCCCGGTCAGTATATCTTATTGAAGAACCTTTAGCGGCTGCAATTGGAGCAAAGATTCCTATAGCTCAGCCCAATGGCCACATGATCTTAGATAGCGGCGGAGGAACCACTGATATAGCAGTTATTTCTCTGGGGGGAGTTGTAGTCCATAAATCTATTAAAGCAGCAGGGAACAAATTAGAGGAGGCAATATCTAACTATGTGAGAAAAAGGTTTAACCTTCTTATAGGAGAGCGTACAGCAGAGGAAATTAAGATTAACATAGGAACAGCCATGCTTGAGCCTAAAGCAGAAGAAAAGAAGATGGAGATAAAGGGGCGGGACAGTGTAAGTGGTTTACCGCGTTCTATTGAGGTTAATGATAAAGAGGTGAATGAGGCAATCATGCCGATTCTTAAACAGATGGTTGCAGCCATAAAAGAAACCTTTGAGATAACCCCGCCAGAGCTAGCCTCTGACATAGTAGATAAGGGAATTGTTTTGTCAGGCGGCACTTCTATGCTTCATAACTTAGACAAATTTATAACTCATGAGACAGGAGTTCCGTCATATGTTGCAGAAGACCCTTTGTATTGTGTGGTACGCGGAACCGGAGTTGCATTAGAAAATTTAGAACTGTATAAAAGGTCAATAAATAGGAACGAGAACTAGACTTGACCTTTTGCGCTTCTTACAGAAGCTTAAACGTTCCATCAATAGAAATGAAAATTAAAGTGGGAACGTTTGCGTTTCTCAAGAAACTAAAAAGGTCAATAAATAAGAGTAACAAGTTACTCTTCGGTGCTCTCCCTTATTTCACTCGGGATGCACGCCTGAGGAGCGAGAACTAAAAAATAGAACAGTAATTTTAATTTACCTTAAATATTTCAAATCCTCTAGTATATGCAATTTTTTAAAAAATCCATAACAGTAGAGCATTGCAGAATTTCTGAAGTTCTTACAATTAAATCTTATAAACTTAAATAATAAAAGTACTATTTTAATATAAGAGTTCACGGGTAATTAATGTATATTCACACACAAAAATAGTATAATTAAAATGTTCAAACTTTTAAAATCTCTTACATTTTAATTATAGAATATAAATCTTATAATAAATATGCAATCTTTGAAGTCAATTCATCTATTTGGGGTAAAGGTTACTACCGATTCTAAGAAAAATATCCTAAAGTATATAGAGGAATCTTTGGAAAATGGTGGTCAAACGGTTAAGATCTATACCCCTAATCCTGAGATAATTATGCATGCCAGATCTCACCCAGAATTTATGGACACTTTAAATGAGGCTAATATTGCTTTACCAGACGGAATAGGAATAGGGATAGCTTCTTTCTTGTGCGGGAAAGGTAATATCCCAAGGATCTCCGGTACGGATTTTATATATGACCTTCTTAACCACCTCACTGGTGTGAAAAATTCATCCGTGAAAACATTAAAAAATCCTATTAAGATAGGCCTTTTTGGGGGTAAGCCAGGTGTAGCAGAGAAGGTAGCTAACTGCTTACAAAAAAAATACTCTGGGATTACTATTCCTCTAGCAACTGACCACATCTTAGAGGAAGACCTTAAAGAAAAAAAGATAGATATTCTTTTTGTAGCATTAGGTTTTCCCAAACAAGAAAAATGGATTTCAGAAAATATAGATAAAAGTTCAGTAAAAGTTGGCATGGGAGTAGGGGGTGCATTTGATTTTATTGCTGGAGAAATTCCAAGAGCCCCTAACTTTCTAAGAAAGGCAGGATTTGAATGGCTATT
>CAZITH010000092.1:0-5216 GCA_964542125.1 uncultured Gammaproteobacteria bacterium
AGTGTCTCCCAAGACTTCTGAGATAGCTGGTTCCTGGGTAACAATGTTCAAAAAGTGTCCATAATAAACTAATATCTTTTGATAGTTTATGATCTCTTTAATGATGGGTAATATACTGTCCAGTTGAACATTTTCATCAGGTACATCAAAGTACAGAAATGGTTTACCTGGTCTTTGGTGTTCATACATGTTTTTCCCAAGTCTTCCAATAATTGCAACATCATAGTTTTTAGCTTCTACATCCTTTAAGAATAAGTTAAAAATTCTAAAAACAATGTCTCCGTAAAGCTTATTGTTTGAGGCAATTAAGATAGCTATAGTTTTTCCATTTTTCCTGAGACCTGATATGGTTTCTTTAGAGTTTTTGTGCTTTTTGATTAGTGCCTCAACCTGGTCTTTGTAGCTTGCCTTAACATCATTAAAAATTTCAGCAAGTCCTTCCAGAAAATCTCTGGTGTTAAGAACTGACCCTCTGACCCTCTGAATTCTGATAACAGAGATCTGCTCATACGCTTCTGCAAGGGTTTTAAGTGTCCCAAGCATTTGAAATTCAAAATTTAAAGATGATCTACTTTTCATTATTAAGATACCTTTTGGTCTATGTTTTGTTGTGGTATTTGATTAAAAGTGGAGAGTGCAATACCTAAGATTTTTTCTCTATTTTTATTGATAGAAGAGAGAAGGTCATTAAAAATTTCAGCCTGTACTATACTGTCAAAAAATGCTTTATTGTCTGATTCAAAGTACGCCTTAATTAAGTTATCTCTATATCCCGACATTCTCTCCATGATAGTTGTATCATCAAAAGCTTTGAGCCAAATCATAGAAAACATAATGAGCTGAATGGGTGGAGGAACTATCACGTCATCTGTTTGTTCAAAAAATTTATAGATAAGATCTCCCGTTCTTAAGACCTGTTTTACCGCGTCTGTAAGTTCTGAGCCAAAATGTGAAAGATCTTGCATCCTTTGATATAAAGTCAGAAATGCAGTTAGTTCGCGGTTTATACTTCTGAGAATTTTAGGAGTAGCTTGTCTTCCTACACGGGTAACAGATAGCGAAAAGTTAACCGCTGGCCTTCTACCCTGATAATACGCATTACTATCAAAGAATATATGCCCATCTGTCATACCCATTAAATTTGTGGCAATAAAGCCTGTAAAATCGCCCTCTACAATGTCCACAATAGGAAGAACAGTAATAGAGACATCTTTTCCGCTTTTGTGTTTAAAATTGCCTGCCCGCTCCAACAGTCTTGCGTGGGTATAGAAGATATCTCCGGGGTAAGAGTCACGTCCTGGAAAGCGCTTAGCAAGAAGAGAAATTTCCCTGTAAAATTTGGAGTGCGCTGAAAGGTCATCTAGCACTAAGACAACATCTTGGCCCAAGTCCCTAAAATATTCAGCTATGGTTGTTGCTGCATAAGGTGTAAGAAAAACTAGGCTAGGGGAGTCATAAGAAGAGGATGCCACAATAATAACTTTATTCTGAATTCCTTCTCTTTGACAGTATTCCAGGACTCCCTTAACATCTGCCTTTTTTTTACCAATAGCAGCATAAATCGCGATGGATCCTTTCTGAACCTGGTTCTTTATAGTTGTGAGAAGAAATGTGGTCTTTCCAGTCTTTCTGTCCCCAATAATAAGCTCTTTCTGGCCCTTTCCTAAGGGCACCATCATGTCCACAATGGTAACTCCGGTTAAAAACGGTTCTTTAATTCTAGAGCGGGAGCCTATTCCCAGAGGACGCTGTTCAATCTCTCTTTCTTCTTTGGGTCTAACATACTGTTCTGATTCAGAGAAAGGATCTCCAAGCGGGTTAATAATTTTCCCTAACAGTTCTTGCCCCACAGGAATTGTAGGGAATTTGTTAGTCTTTGTGCACCTGGTACCAACTTTCATGGGAGTACTTGAGAACACTAAAACGTGTGCAATGTGTTTCTCCATGAGAAATACTTGACCATAATCTCCGTTCTCAAATACCACCAGCTCATTTAATGAAACCCCAGGAATTCCCACAACAAACGCAATCGGGTCTACAATACTCTCCACCACGCCAAACTCTTTCATTAACTTAACTTGTTCTTCAAAACTATTTATAGGATTCATAGATATTTTTTAGTACTGAGGAGATGGTCTATTTTGGTTTTTAAGGTCTGATCTGAAAATTCCCCATCGTATGAAATATGCGCGCCTCCTAAAATATTTGATTCAGTCTGTATGTCTAAGAATACTTTTTGTTCTAAATTTCTCACAAACCAAAGCCCAATATTTCCAAGCATCTTCTGGGAGGGTTCAAAAGCAAGCTTAAGAGAGATTCTTGGGATAAGATTTCCTGCTTCTTTAATAAGCTCAAGAGTTTTTTGAACCTCAACTAAATTATCAAATGATACGTCTGAGACCTTTAAAAGGCTTATGATTTTTTCTTTTTTCCCAGCTGCCACAGTAGAGGACAGCACTTCTTCTAATCCTTGTGAATTTTGAAAAAGATTCGAGATTATCTGATCTATTTCTTTATAGAAAAGTTGTAGTTCTTCAACAGTATTAATCTCAGAAAAAAAACTTGCCAAATTTATTTGAATATCTTTATTTGTGTTCATCTTTAGTTTTCTACGGTAACTTTTTGAGCATCTTCAAGGGTTTTGAAAAAGCCAGTTTTCTTTGCATTTTCCAAGCTTTGCATGATTAAATCTTCCTGAATCTGTAGAGTAGTGCCAGCTCCTACCGCATCCAAAATTACCTGTCTTAAAATTGCATGGATGTTCTTTTCAATCTCATCCAGTTTTGCCTTTTTATAGTCTGCAATTTCTTTTCTGACAGATTCAAAATCCTCGTTTATTTTTCTTCCAATAACTTCCTGTGCCCCTAGAGTTTCCTGTCTTAAGATATTTTTAAAGTCATCAGTTTCTTCTTTGGTGACTTTTTCTATAGCATCTAGCTTTTGGGATGCCTCTTTTGCAAAGTCTGTTTTAATTTCATCCACAATAGTTCTAAATTCTTTTTCTGATTCAGCGGAGCGGCCCTGGACCATTTTTATTGTTTCTTCTGCAACTTTTTGAAGGCTATCCTGCATCTCTTTAGTAATATCATGCTTAATATATTCAGTTTCAAAAAGTATATGTTTAGCACTTTCTACAGCCCTTTCAACTATAGCATTTGCCTGCTTTTGGGCTTGCTGTACCAGCTCTAAGGAATTGTCGTAATCGTTTTGAGGTTTGTTAAGAATTTTATTCTGAAGGGAAATTTTTCTGACAAGATACAAGAAACCGTATGACAGGCAGAGTATCACAAGAAGCAAAAGATAGAGCAGTATTTGTAAATTCATATATCCTTACTTAAAGTCTAATAATTAAATATGATAAAAGTAAGCCGGAAAAAACTATAGCTAATGCAATCAAAACGTTTAAAAATATTCCAATTTGTATCATGCGACCTGCAAGAGGATTTCTGCCTAACGCGGTAAGTCCATTGCTTGCTATTCTTCCGAAGCTTAAAAACCCAATAACAAACGTGAGAATTACCACAAAAGCTGATATAGCATATTTAATAAAAAGGGATGGCTGCTGGTATGAAGCTGCAGCTGTAAGGTTAAAAATCTCTAAAATTTTAGAGCCTGAGCCTACGCCGGGAACTGGAGGGTAGGCATAGTGAGTATCTAAAACAACAAGAATGGTGCCGGTTTTTTTGGGATCTTTTTCAGAGTAATTTTCCTGGGCAGCTCCAATTACATATCCCGGTTGGGTTGCTTTCATACCTACCCCAGGAATTTTAGAAGCAGTGATGGGGTCGCCACTTTTAATTGCACCGTTACTTGTGTTCACATTTACGAACGCTTTCCCAGTTGTTACTATAGGGTAACTTTTTATACCATCCGTTAAATCAATTGAAAGCGCTGGTTCTAGAACTACAACGCCCCCAATTAAAGAGTCATATGGTTTATTTGCTAATGAATATTCTTTAGTCCCCACAGAAACAATGTCTCCGTTTTTGACATTCTTATCTGAGATCTTAACGAAGTTGGCAACACCAGATAAGAAGCTTTGCGCAAATGTCTGCCCAACCGATAGGTTGATAACAACGAAAAGGAAAAAGGAAAATAAAAGAAATTTCTTGACCATAAATTGCCTCCTTAAAAAGTATATTTTCTAGATGAAAACACTGTCAATAGAGAGAGTAGGAAATAGGCTTGAATATCCTATGTAAGTATTACTCAATATCTTAAAAAAAACGTTGACAAGTTTCTTGCAAGAAAAAGCTTTTTAGTCAAATAGGATAACTAGAGTTTTGGATTGTAAATACAAGATATTATTTATTATTGAAGACTGAATATGCTCAATTTAACTTCAAAAACTCTTGAAAAAGAGGCTAAATAGTCCTTGACAACATATATTAGAACATGCATAAATTAATATATCTTTATCCTATGCATACATATATCAAAAAAGGCTAAAGATGAATTTATAACCCATTCAGGGTAACACATGTCAAATAAACTGCCCAATCAAAGTGAGTACGTTACAATTAGTAAAGCCGCTAAACTTCTAAATATCTCCATAGATACAATTAGACGTTGGGATAAGGCAGGAAAATTATCCTCTGTAAGACTAGATGGGAAGAATAGATATTTCTTAAAACAAGAGATACTGGATCTTAAAAAGACAAAGCCGCTTACTATAATTGAAGCAGCTAAAGAGCTATCTATTTCTAAATCTACATTAAGAAGATTAGAGCAGAGAGGCGTAATTTTAGCAGAAAGAAACGAGAACGGTGATAGAGTATATTCACCTCAGGCAATTAAAGAATTTCTTTCTCAGAGAAAGAAGAAAAAGATCTCAGGGTTTGATTTATTTGCTCCTGCGTATTCTCCTATAAATTCATCTGCGATTAACCTTTCTTCACAGCCTACTACTCAAAATACTACAAGATTAAATGAGGGAGATGAAGAAGTTCCCTTTGCACAGAATTCTTCGGAAGAAAAAGCTGAAAATCTTGAGTCCCATGCAGGGCAACCCATTAGCTCTTCTGTCCCAGCAAACGTTTCTCAGCCTTCTCCAGCGGAGGCTCCTGTTTTTATTTCCTCTGGTGCCTCTTCAGCTTCTGTTGCAAAGCCAGGAGTATTTTCCTCTCACCTCGAAAAATTCCTGAGGGTATCTTCCCATATCCCATCTCCTAGAAATGAATTTAAAACTATATCACATACTATACATAGATCATCAA
>CAZITH010000093.1:0-5150 GCA_964542125.1 uncultured Gammaproteobacteria bacterium
ATCAGGATGACGCATTCCATAATAGACGCATCAAACATTTTGATTAAAACTCCTGTTGGCTCTTTCTATCACGGTGCTGATTTTAAATTTGATTTTACGCCAGTTGACGAAAAGCCATCTGAGCTTCAAAAAATTGCAAAAGCAGGGGAGGACGGAGTTTTGTGTCTTATGTCTGACGCCTTAGGCGCAGAAAGAAAAGGCCATTCTTCCTCTGAGAAAAAAATTAAAGAAGCATTTGAAGACGCATTCAAAAAAACAAAAGGAAAAGTGTTTTTAACTACCTATCCCTCTAATATTTCCAGATTAAATCAGGCAATAGAAGTAGCAGTTTCACAGGGAAGAAGAGTCTGTTTTATGGGACGGTCACTTCTTAAGTCCAGAGATATAGGAAGAACACTTAATTACATGAAGTTTCCTAAAAAGTTTGAGATTAGACCACATGAAGTTAAAAACTTTAAACCTTCAGAAGTTTTAATTTTAGTTGCGGGCTCTCAAGCGCAGGAATCATCAGCGCTTTCTCGGATTGCAAATAATGATGATAGGGATCTTCATATAGAGCGCGGGGATTCAGTTATTTTTTCCTCAGACCCTATTCCAGGAAACGAAGAAAATATATATTCTTTAATAGACTTATTAACTCGGCGCGGAGCTCACGTAATCTATTCTGATATTACTTCTGAGTTTCATGTTTCAGGGCACGGTTCTGAAAACGATTTAAAACTTCTTATCTCGCTTACAAAGCCTAAATATTTCGTTCCAATTTCAGCAACATACAGACAGATGAGTGCCTATAGAGATATAGTGTCCTCAATGAGCTATTCAGAAGGGAATGTATTTTTATTAGAAGGAAATCAGGAGCTTGTTTTTAGTAAAACTGGTGCACGGTTTGGCAAAAAATTCCCTGCTTCAAGTATTTTCTTAGACCAAGTAACAGGAGAAGAACTGGATAATTACGTAATTGTTGATAGGGTAAGAATTGCAAAAGAGGGAGTTTTAGTGATTATGCTTGAGATGACAAAAAGTGATGGTCAAATAGAAGGAATGCCCGATATTTTAACTAAAGGATTTACATATGAAAGAAAAGAAGAGCTTGCAAAGCAGCTGTTCAATACCTTATCTAAACGATTTGAAAATAAAAAAGAGCCTATTACAAATATTTCCTATTATAAAAAAGCTGTAGAAAAAGCAGCAGAAGAAATTTTATATAGAGAAGGAAAATCCCCGCTTGTAGTTCCAGTAATCATAGAAGTGTAGCATGTTAAATGAAAAAGTTTTTAAGAACAGGTCTGTAGTTGTTTATTTGTCTTATGCCCCTGCCGGATTTGGGCACCTACGGGTTGCAGACGCCTTGTATCACGGTCTACCAGAATACGTAACTCCAGTACTATTAGGAACTCATGATTATTCCATAACATTTCTTCACAGGATTTCTAGTATCCATAGAGTGTTTCGTGCAATTTTTCTTTGGTCTCAAAATGGAACTCCAGAGCGTTTGTTTACATTTTTTTATAGAAGATATCTTCATAGGACAGCGGGAACCGTAAAACGTCAGATAATTGCTAGTATTCATCAGAGAATTGATCCGGTAGAAACAGTTGTTATTGTTGCTACTCATTTTGGAATAGCGCATCAGGTTTCAGTAGTGAAAAAAGATATAGAAAAAAAACTTGGAATTAAGATGTTTCTTATGGTCCAGGTAACAGATGATAGCCCTCAGCTTTTATGGTACGTACACCATGCTGACTTAATTTTTTGCCCGAGCGGACAGACGGCTGAGGCGCTTGCAGCATATGGAGGGAGAAGAGCTATGGATAAAATGGTAGTAACGCCCTACCCACTTTCACCCTACATGGGAAGAAAGTTAAAAGAAGCGGAATTTAAAGACAGATTAAGTCAAGTTCAGTTTTCCCACACCAGGGATATTCACATGGCAATTCCTTTATCTGGTGCTGCTGTGGGGACAGAAACCTTGAAAAACCTTATGCTGTATCTTCATGAAGAAAATAAACGGTTTGTTTTTCATGTAGTTGTTCAGACTGCTCCATACACCGCACTTTTTTTACAAAAAGTAAAAAATCTTTCCTATATTAAGCTTTATACTTCCATTCAGGATAAAGTGGTTATTAATTCTTATGAACAAATGTATATGGATGAGGTGGTTTCTTTGGAGGTCACTAAACCCTCTGAGCAGGCTTTTAAAGCGCTCTATTACCCATATCAAAGAGGAGGCTCTATATTACTATTTACTCCCCCTGTGGGAAGACAAGAATTTGATAATTTAGACTTTTTACGCAGACATCATCTTATTCCATCAGCTGCTGAAACAGCGGCTTTATGGGAGATGTCTCAAGAAGAAAATTCTGAGGTGTCAGGTATAAAAGGTGCTTTTGAGCATATGTATAACAAGTGGAGAGGAATTGTGTTGCCGGAAGACAGCAAAAAAGCAGCAAATTTTATTTCATGGTGTTTAAAAGAAGGCGTGTTTCATAAAATGATGAGGCATGAAAAACCTGCTCAGCTTCTGCCTCATACCCCGCATGAGATTTCTCCAGATGGAGTAAAAGATTTTTGGGAAAAAGTCTCTGAATACGTAGCAAAAAATACTTCAACTAAATAATATCCCATAGTCTTGACAAGATATGATTTTTGTGATACATTGTTACTGTTTGAAAGTAAGTTAGAATACTTAGTATACTGTTGGATATGCCAAGAAAAAGAAAGTATAAGAAAAGAGCAAAAAAAGGATCCTCACTTGGACTATCTTCAGGCTCAATCATTACACTTTTTTCACTAGGACTTCTTGTTTCATCTGGTGTTTTGTTTTTTTCATTTGCCCAAAGTGGTGACACACTTACTGAAGTAAATAGATATTTAGTGGGATACTTTGGAATTCTTGCGTTAGGAGCGCCTCTTTGTCTTTTACTTTTTGCCTTTCTTTTTAGCAAAATAAAACTTCCTATTTCGCGTGCAAATTTTTCTATAGGTTTTCTTGTTTTTTATGTAGGTCTTTTAGGAATTATAAAGTCAGGAGTGGTAGGGCAAGAACTTTTTATTCAATTAGCAAGTCTTTTAGGAACCGCACTGTCCTACATTATTTTTATTGCTGCTGTGTTATTAGGAATTATAGTGTTTTTCAATATTTCTATCCCTGACTTTTTGAGTTTAGTAATGAAGCTAATAATGAGTATATTTATCAGTTTGCCAGAGAAAATTGCACCACTTTTGAAGAGTAAAAAATCTCAAGAATTATCTCATATGAAAGCAATTACTATAAAAGGCATGAAAGATCAGAGGGAATTGCCAGCTCCTTCTGCACAAGCGGTTGCTGCGCCAACTCCTCAAAAACAGCCGCCTAAAAAAGAGGGATCTGTCTCATCTGATGAATTGGTACTTAATAAGCCGTTAGAGTTAGGTATGTGGGAATATCCACCTGTTTCGCTTCTCACAGACCACCATAGTAAAGCAGAGCGCGGAGATGTTAAAAAGACCGCTGCTCTTATAGAAAAAACACTTCAGAGTTTTGGTGTGCAGTCTAGAGTTGCTGAAATAAATGTAGGACCTTCTGTTACTCAGTATGCTATAGAAATTGCATTAGGAACTAAACTTTCTAAAATTACAGGGCTTGCAAATGATCTTGCCCTAGCAACTGAAGCGCCTACCGGTCAGGTTAGAATAGAAGCTCCAATTCCTGGACGTAATCTAGTAGGAATAGAAATTCCTAATAGATCATTAGAGTTGGTTTCACTAAAAACCATGCTTTCATCTTCTCAAATTCAAAAAGCCAAATCTAAGCTTGCTGTGCCTTTGGGTCTAGATGTTTCTGGTGTTCCAGTTATTGCGGATATTGCAAAAATGCCTCATGTCTTAATTGCAGGAACTACCGGTTCTGGAAAATCAGTTCTTATTAACGCATGGGTTTCATCTCTTCTTTTTAGAGCCTCTCCTTCAGAGGTGAAATTTATCATGATTGACCCTAAACGTGTTGAGTTAACAGGATACAATAATATTCCTCATTTGTTAGTTCCAGTGGTTGTAGAGGCAGCACAATCTGTTTCTGCTCTCAAGTGGGCAGTAAAAGAAATGGATAGAAGGTATATAAAATTTGCAGAAAGCGGAGTTAAAAATATTGATTCTTATAATGAACTTGCTGGGTTTCAAGCAATTCCTTATATAGTTATTTTCATAGATGAACTTGCAGATCTTATGGCCTTAGCGCCAGTTGAAGTGGAGGATTCTATTGCCCGCCTGGCTCAGATGGCTCGTGCTACGGGAATTCATTTGATTCTCTCAACCCAGCGTCCATCAGTAGACGTTTTGACAGGGCTTATTAAGGCAAACGTCCCAACTCGCCTTTCATTTTCTGTGTCTTCCATGATAGACTCTAAAGTTATTATTGATACGCCTGGTGCTGAAAAATTATTAGGCCGCGGGGACATGTTATATATTCCTCCAGATCAAGCAAAACCAGTGCGTATTCAAGGAGCATTTATTTCAGAGCAGGACGTTAAAAGACTTACTAACTTTATTAAATCCAGAGGTGTTCCTGTGGAGTATACTACAGAAGTTGTTGAGCAGCAGGTAAATCTAAAAGGTGGAAGAAGTGGGGGAACTCAGGCTACAATGGAAGACGGTGGTTCTGGAAAGGATGAGTTTTTTGAGCAGGCAGTTCGTTTGGTTTGTCAGTATAATAGAGCATCTTCTTCAATGCTGCAAAGAAGACTTCAGGTAGGGTTTAACAGAGCTGCCCGTATTCTAGAACAGTTAGAAGAGGCAGGAGTTGTGGGTCCAGGAGATGGATCCAAACCTAGAGAAGTATTAGTGACTGACCCCGATACATTTTTAGCAAATATGGGTAGTGCTGATGCAAGCTAAATACTTCGTAGTGCTCCTCGAAAGGTGATATATCGTAAAATTATGCGCCACATTTCAGAAATTTTAAAAGAAGAGCGTGAAAAAAAGGGTCTTACCCTTTCAGATATAGTTCATGCTATAAAAATAAAAAGAGAGTATGTAGATCAAATAGAAAAGGGAAATTTTGACAGACTTCCTTCTGAATCATACGCATTAGGATTTGTAAAAAATTATGCAAAATTTTTAGGGATCCCAGAGGACAGAGCCGCTGCACTTTTTAGACGCGAGTTTGATAAAAA
>CAZITH010000094.1:0-3183 GCA_964542125.1 uncultured Gammaproteobacteria bacterium
TTGCTATATCATTATTGCTCTTAGCTTGGGCATGCTTTAATAAGGGATGCCCAGGCGCTACCACGAAAAATGTTGCACCATATAAAGTATCTGGTCGAGTTGTAAAAACCTTGATTTTATAATCTAATTTATCTACTTGAAAGTCTATCACCGCGCCCTCAGATTTGCCAATCCAATTTCTTTGTGCAATCTTAACTTTCTCTGTCCAGTCTAGCTTCTCTATATTATTCAAAAGTCTCTCAGCATACTCTGTTATTTTAAAAAACCACTGCTCCAGATCCTTTTTCTCAACTACAGTTGCGCACCTTTCACACTTTCCATCTATCACTTGCTCATCAGACAAAACGGTCTTGCAAGATGGACACCAGTTAACCTCAGCCTTCTTTCTGTAAGCAAGACCAGCCTTAAATAATTCTATAAAGAGCCATTGAGTCCATTTGTAATAGGCGGGATCATACGTCTCAAGCGTCCTACTCCAATCTATGGAAGTTCCAATAGCCTTCATTTGCTTGTAGAAGCGTTCTTCAGAAACCTTAGCTTGATCCATAGGATTTTTTCCTATCTTAAGAGCATAGTTTTCAGAGTGAATTCCAAATCCATCCAAACCCATAGGCTCAAATACGCTATACCCCTCCATTCTCTTAAATCGTCCATATACATCAGCCCCAGTCTGAGCGTACATGTTACCCACATGTAAACCTTCTGCTGAAGGGTACGGAAACATCATTAAGTTATAAAATGCCTTCTTATCAAGCTTAAATTGAGGTGCAAATATCTTATCGTTCTCCCACTTCTTCTGCCACTTTCTTTCAAAAGTAGATGGCTTAAATTCACGTTGGTTTGAGTTGGGAATTTTATCTTTAGTCTTCATAGGTGAAGTATACCAAAACTTACAAACTTGAACAATGTCAGGCAAAAAGACTATACTCAGAATACAACTTTTTGCAATTTTTATGAGTATTTTGAGTACATAGACGGCTTAAGAGAGTTGCAAACTCGATTAAGACGAATATATAATTTAGAAAATGAATATGTTGAAACAATCTTTAGTTGTAATACTGGCTATCTTAGTTCTTGCAGCCATTACCTTAACACCGCTTACAGCCTGGATTACTTATATCCTAGGGTTCATAGCAGGTATTTCGTGTGTATACGCTTTTTTCAGAAAACGAATTAAGAAGCACCCGGAAACATTCATAGGAAGCAATAAAGAAATCTTTACCATACTTGTTTTTGTTATCCTCATAGTCTTTTTAACAGGTGGGATAAGCTCAAACTTTTTCTTTCTCACCTACTTTCTTATGTTTGGAATTACCTTTGTATTTGAACCTATTATCATATTCCTGTTTATATTTGGACTCTTAGGGCTCTTTATTCCAGGTACGCTTCAAGATGATGTTTTTTCAAATATAATTAAGCTTTCCTCTCTTGTAATCCTTACTCCGGTTGCATACTTTTTTGCAAGGGAGTACAAAAAACGAGAAACATTGCAGAATAAAGCTAATCAAACGTCAGAAAATATTATCACTGAAGCAAAAGAATTGCTAGGCACAAAGGACAAAAATGAACGCATTAAAAAAGCAGAAGAAATTATTCAAGAAGCTCAAAATCTTAAAAAAGAAACTGAATAATACACATGAAAAAGATCTATGCACTACCCCTTTTGTTGCTTGGGGTAATCTTATTACCTCATCCTTCTGTTTATGCTCAGTCCCTAGAAAATAAAAATTTTCAGCTTCAGATTGGAACTCCAGCTCAAGAAGATTCAGAACCTGAGTCAAATTCAGCCAACCACCCAAACCCGCTAGAAATAAAGCCAGCGGAAATTGATGAACGAATTATAAAAGGAGACAATTATATAATTGAGCTGTCTTACGAAGATGACAAAAAACACCTCCCCTTTGCTTTTTCCTTATCCTCAGATTCAGTGCATTTTGGAGATATTGAGGCTGGAGATCCTCTACTAAGAACACAGTCAATCTCTGTATCTCCAGGTGCAGCCAGAGGTTTTCAGGTTTTAGCACAGCAAGATCAACCATTAACAAATTCCAGCGGCATTCAAATTCCAAATACATCCTGTGATTCAGGTAGCTGCACTGATATTTTATCTGATTCCTGGGAGTTACCGCTCACCTATGGCCTTGGATATACCTGTAGGAATGTTAATTCAAGGTCCTGTGATCCTACTTTTGGAGATAATTTATACAAACGTTTTTCAACAGCTTCATTTAATGAACAGCCTAGTCAAATGCTATATAGCTCTGAAGGTAAAAAATCTGAATCAGTTATAGAATATAAGTTAAACATATCTTCTACTCAAGCAAAAGGACCATACTCTAACACTGTTAATTATATTTTTGTACCCACTCTTTAACACCTTCTTTTAATAATGTAAATAGTGTATGTATTTTAGCAAATAAAATTTTAAGTGATAATTTTAAGGCTAAGTTTAATTTAAAGTTTTATATAAACTTAACATTAAGTTTTAAAGCTTTCAAAATGATTATTTTCTTATCAAACTCTATAGGTAGATGATTAACTTAAGAAAAAAATCTTCATTCTACGGTCTAAACTGACATAACTGATAGTTATCACTCCATACCTCATGAGTGTTAATTTAAAGATAAGGACTGAGGATGCTTCAATGATATATTTTTATATAGTTGAACTTTTAACCTATCATGAAAAATTTAATTTTATATTATTCCTAGATTCAGATTTTTTTCGATTTTTTACGCTCAGTAAAATATATCGTTTTAGGCTAGCTTTCTTTTTGTTATTTCTTGTAATACACTTAACACATGAAGCAAAAGACTATTACAGCAATGATCATCACTTCTGCCCTATTTTTAGATTCTAAGGGGGTTTCACATGCTAGCAGTACATCATTAGGGGTTTATCCTGCATTAACTCGCATACGGGCAAAATATAAGGCCCACGTAGTATCTCCCATCACAATATTAAATAATTCAAATGAGGTTATAAAACTGAAAGTTTCATACAGGGCGTTTACTTCTACGCCAGAAAATTCCATTCAGTACTATTCTGAAAAAGATACCCCTCTCTACATTTCAAATTTTTTAAACACAATTAAGCTATACGACGGTGAAAATGAAGCTAAAATTATTACCGCATTTCCAAAGCAGTATAAAAATGTTAGCATTCAGTTTGATACTCCGATAG
>CAZITH010000094.1:3283-5022 GCA_964542125.1 uncultured Gammaproteobacteria bacterium
TCACAAATAAAAATCTACCCTACCACTATTCTCTCCAATAGTTCACAAAATATGTATCAACTCACAAACGGCAACAAAGAGCAAATTCATTGGAACCAAAAATTTACACTAGGGTTTTATTCAGCAGAAGCTGAAATAAAGTTTGATAATAAGTACAGCCTTAAATCTAAGACTGAAACATTTGGCGCTCCACTAATAATTATTATTGCTCTAAGCTTAGTATTCTTTATTCTAGTAAGTGTTCTCTACAAAGTTATAAGGAAATTGAACTTCAAAGAATAATTTTATATATTTTGATATAGTTTTCTGATACTCTCTGTCCTCTTACGTAATAACGTGAAAAGTTTAGTACTTTAGCTATAAAAAGTATTTTCACACTACATTAAGAATTGTATTTTGGTCAAACGCATCTATATAGAAATGCATCATATTTTTAATCTGGTAATTGACATGATCTTTTCACCTGTAATACGCTATTTAGGACCGTATAATTCGTATAATTTGTATAATTTCATGGCTGTTTTAAAAAATCGGTAATCGGTCTATTTTCACAAAAGAATTTATAAAAATGAATAAAGATAGCGCTTTAGAGGCGTATAAAAAGTATTTATCTTCTACTCACTCTAAGATTACAATTAAAAATTACGTTTCAGACGTAAACAATTTTATAGAGTGGGGAGAGCGTGAAAACAACATACAATTCTCTCAGGATTTATTTAAGAAACCTCTGATAGACTCCTACTACAACTCTTTACTACCTAAAGAAAGTGATGAAAATGCCTACTCTTTCACCTCAGTAAAGAGGCATCTATCCAGCCTCCGCTCTTTTTCAAACTTTCTAGAGAACGTAGGATTCATACAACAAACTCCATTTCTTCATACAAGCTCTGAAGAAATTAAAAATCCCTGGAAATTAGATACATTCAAAATATATCTCTATAAAAAAGGTTCAAGTAACCTAACTATAAAATACTATATCAATGATATTCAATCTTTCTCAAAATGGTGCTCACAAGTATCTGGTGTTCCTCCTATCAAGAATGGGATTCCCGAAATTAATGAAGAAATTTTAAATGAATATATTTCTAGACTAAAACAAAATTTAGACCTTGCTCCTGCAAGTATTAACAGGAAAATGTCTAGTATTAGAAACTACCTTGAGTTTCTTAAGACGGAAACTCAACATGAAGACGTTGTACCAGAGTTAGCTGAGAAAAAAACAGACCTCAATGTTTCCTTGGAGGAGTTGGTTATATCAGAAGCTTCGGAAAAGCAACTTTCTAAAATACCTCCAGTAAGACTTGTTCAGAAAATCATAAATCCATATGTAGCTGTTGAAGACTATCTTGCAAAAATCATTTCTGCGGAGGCCGTGAAATTAAATCTTGCACACATAGCAAAATCTACAAAATCTGGAATAAAGACAACAAATATAGATACCCTCATAAGAAACCTTACAGAAAAAAATATATCTAAAGAGTTTTACGCTCCCCATAAAATTTCCCTATCCTCATACCCTATTCACAAAAAACTAGCTTTTCATCTAAGACATACTAGACCAGAATGGTATAAAAGGTATCACTCTTATCCCTTTGTACATTATGTTCATTTTGCAGTTTTGGTAATTGTTGCTGTAAGTGCTTCAATCTTTCTTTATGAAAACACATTAGGAAAGGCTACTGCCCAGGAAGAATTTAGTAAACATGCAACTATAGCTAGAACATTTGTTTTTAGAGGGA
>CAZITH010000095.1:0-4923 GCA_964542125.1 uncultured Gammaproteobacteria bacterium
ATAGAAAGATTATCTTTATTAAGCGTTCATTTTTTAGACAAGCTTACAAATGAGCCTTCTTACGCTCTCATCTTTCTTGAAGAATCCCCTCAGAAAAGGAAAGTTTTTGAAATTATAGAAAAACTGACAAAGGGAAAAACTCTTGTTATTGTGCTTATTCCATTTAGGAAAATTGAAGAATTTATTGATCTTTTGCAGGCCTGCAAAGGAAAAAAAGGCATAACTTTTGCTCTTTTAGGAGATGTATTTGGTTCACACTTAAAAACTTCAAATCTTGCTAAGGTTATTTATAAAGCATTAGCTGAACGGGAAATAATGCTGTCAGGAGATGATTTGTCTCCGCTTTTCCCTATCTCTCAAGAAGATGTTTTAGCAGGAATTCAGCAGGTTATGTTTGGTTCAAAGGATTCAAGCCTTACGTATGCGTTTTTCTATGACCATCCACAAACAGTAATTTCTTTGTCGCATGTTCTAAAACGGTTAGAGCCGGAATTGTCAATCACATTTGGTAAAAAAGCTGTTGTTTTTCCAGATGGCGCTGGTCGAGAAGAAAAAGAACGATTTATTAAACAAAAATTAGGAACAGCTGTGGGTTATCTGGAAGAATCATTTGCGGGATTTGAAAAAAGTGTTCAGGCGCTTTCACAGGAGAAATTACCGCTGTATACTCCCTCTAAACGTAGACTGAAACTAACGGTTTCTAAAAAATCTACTGCTTCAGTACTGAGTAGAGTTTTGGGATACTCTCTGTTTTCATTTTTTTTGTTTCTTGCAGTTTCTTTTATTCTTTTCTTTGGGAGCCTTTTAGAGTTTAGAAATGGGATAAAAGCGTTGTCAGCAGGAGATATTGGAAAGTCAAAAAAAGCATTTGAAATTTCAAAAAAACTGTATGCTCCATCTCAAGAATTAGCTGCTTTTATCTGTACGATTCCAACACTTTTTGGGCAGAATGAACCCTTGGAATACCTTAACATGTATAACGTATTTACTTCGGAAGTAAACCAGGTAACTTCAATTTTAGAAAATTCATTATCAAAAAACCCCTCTGTTTCAAAAGATGATGTTAAAAAAATTACAGCCTCAGTCTTTAATTTCTTTTTCTTAACTCAAGAACTCTCTGACAAAGAAATAAATGATTATGTAAATCTACAAAAAGCAGAAATTCCTTCAAATTTTTTCTCTGCCCTGTATGTTTTGCCTTCTCTATTAGGATACGACTCGCCTAAATCCTACTTAATACTTCTTCAAAATAATAATGAGCTGCGTCCAACGGGAGGATTTATAGGTTCAGTTGCAAGTCTAACTCTAGATAAAGGAAAAATTGAGAATCTAAAGGTTCAAGACGTGTATGATTTAGATGGACAACTGAAAGGGCACATTGAGCCGCCATACATAATAAGAAGATACTTACAGCCCCATTTATACTTAAGAGATAGTAATTTTAACCCCGAATTTGCAGATTCTGCAAGTTCTTCTGCGCTTCTTTACAACCTTGAGTCTGGTGAGAACATTGACGGAGTTATGGCAATTGACACAGAAGTTCTTAAGACACTTCTTCAAGTAGACGGTAAAATTACTCTTTCGGGAGAGAGTAAGAGTTTAACGTCTGAGAATGCAGCTAGTATTTTACAAAACACAATTCAGGATAACTTCTTTCCTGGCTCAGCGCAGAAAAAAATTGTCTTGAATGAATTAATGAGTCATATTGCTTCTGACTTGGAGCATGATGAAAGAAAAAAATTATTATTTCTACAAAAGCTGCCAAAACTACTTTTAGAAAAACATATTCTTGTATCCTTTGCAAAACCCTCTCTTGAAAGGGCGTTTGTCGCTTCTTCTCTTGCAGGGTCTTTAATTGATACGAGAATTACAGCTAAAAACACAATTTCCGACTTTTTCTCACTAAACGAGGCAAATATAGGGGTAAATAAGGCAAACGAATCAGTAACACGAAAAATTGAATATTCAGCGTTTCTTAAAAAATCTGTACTAGATTCAGACGTTTTGGTTACATTTTCAAATTCCTCAAAAGATGTATATAAAAGTTACGTTAGGTTTATTGTTTCGGAGAATGCAAGCCTTCTAAAAATTTTAATAGACGGGAAGGATCAAGATATTGTTCCAGCTGTTGTAGATTCTGAGTTGTATGAAAAAAAAGGATTTAGACCTCCTGCAGGATTAGAAGTAGATCAGGAAAAAGATAACGGAAAGAAATATATTGGCTTTATTATTGAGGTAAGTCCTAACTCAGAAAAGCGCGTGAGAGTATTGTACGAAAATTTACTTGACACGTCTCAACATGACTTCTCTAAGTATTCATTGCTTTTTATAAAACAACCTGGGACTTTGTACTATCCTTTTTCGGCACTTCTTCAAACAGACGGAACGTACACGGTAAAAAACTCAACCTCTACGCCCTTTTTATATGATGGGCAGATAAAGGGAGATAAAGAAATATCAGCAGATCTTCTGAGGGCAAAATAAGAGCTAGTCTGTAAATTCTTGAACAAACATCTTTCCGTAAATTCCTGCGTCTATTACTCCTATTCCTACCTTATGAAATGAAGAATCTAGAATGTTTTTTTTGTGAGGGGGACTTTTCATGAGCCCTGAAAAAGCCAGCCTTACATCTGGGGCGTATGCAAGGTTTTCAGCTGCACTTGTATATGGGATTGAGAGTTGAGAGAGTCTGTCAAAAGGCGAAAGCCCGTCTGGGGTGTAATGTGAAAAATACCCTTTTTCTAGCATGTCTTTTGCGTATGCGCGTCCTAGTTTAATAAGCGGAGCACTAGCGCTTAATGTGTTAAGGTTATTTTTTTTCCTCTCACTATTTACCAATATAAACATTTCCTTTTCAGAATCATCATCTATGGACACTGTTTCAGTATGGAAATGAAGCTGAATGGTTTTGTTTTTCTCATCTTCTTCAAGTGTTAAAAAATTTAGCGTTTCGTGGATAGACTCTCCAAAAATTTGTCTAGTAGAAAGTTCTACTGACTGCATTTTAGTAAAGAGTACATTTCCTAGAAAAGAGTTTCTGATAGAAGATTTGATAGAAGTGTCTACATTAAAGGATAGGAGAAGCGATAAAATGAATGAAGAAATAAGTACAAATGAGAAAACGGCTGCAATTCCTGCCGTAATTTTTGAAATAACTGCCGGAATAACAAATTCATTTCTTTTAAAGAAAATCAAAAAAATTCTTAAACAAAGGATATATAAAAGAATTGCTGTCAGAAGAAATGAAGACGCATCAGATACCCCTTTGGGGACTGAAAGAAGCATTATTAATACATTTGAAAGCAGTTTATATACAAGTAAGCCTCCCAAAAATGAAACAATAAGCGAAATAAGATTAGAAAGAGCTTGTTTTGCTCCACTTAAAACCTCTTCTGCTAGATAAGTGCAAAATACAGCTAAAATTATATAATCAAAAAAAGTAAATGGGATGAGTTTTAGCAAAGAAATAAGGGTTTGTATTTGGGGAATGTCCATGTTGTTTGAAAATATAGGTAAAAACACCTATAATCAGTTGAGCAACTAACTTCAATGCCCAACCTTAATACTCACATTATACATAAAATAAAAAATAAGAAGCCCAAGAAAGTTTCATTGCTGCCCTCTCACATAAAAATCAGACATATTCTTGTGTTTTTTCTCTTAATAATCTTTGTTTTAGGCGTAGGATTTTCTTACTGGTTTGTTTTAAAAGATATTCCCACAACCGCAACCATAGGAAGACGTGACTTCCCCCAGTCTTCCAAAATTTATGACAGGAATGGAAAGCTTTTATACACTATCTACACAAGTAAAAACCAAACCTTCGTAACACTCTCAAAAATTCCTAAAAACCTTCAAAATGCAACAATAGCTATAGAAGATAAGGATTTTTACAAACACGGACCAATTGATGTGAGAGGAATAATTAGGGCAGCATACTCTACTTTAGTTAAAAAGCAAAGACAAGGAGGATCTACTATTACTCAGCAGTTAGTAAAAACCTCACTATTAACCTTGGACCAAACTATCTCTAGAAAGATTAAGGAAATCATTTTGTCATTTGTAGTTGAGGCAACGCACAGTAAAAATTCTATTCTTGAAATGTATCTAAACAGCGTTCCATACGGGGGAACGGCATACGGAGTGCAGGCGGCAAGCTATGTATACTTTGATAAGCCTGTGTGGCAGTTAAGCCTTGCAGAGTCAGCGTTTCTTGCGGGGCTTCCAGAAGCGCCAAGTCTCTACTCTCCTTTTGGTTCCCATCCTGAGTTAGGAATGGCTCGTCAAAAAGAAATTCTTCAAAAAATGTATGAGCAAAAGTATATTACAAAAAAAGAACGGGATGATGCGTTAAAAACTAATCTAACATTTTCAAATTTTCAAGACAAAATTTTAGCGCCTCATTTTGTATTTTATGTAAAAGATCTTCTCGTAGAAAAATATGGTCAGAAAATGGTTGAACAAGGTGGTCTTCAGGTCACTACTTCTCTTGACCTAGATTTACAAAACTATGCCCAGGCTAGCGTTTCAGCGGAAATTGATGACCTTGAAAAGTACAATGTAACAAACGGAGCTGCATTAGTAACAGAACCGGGAACTGGGGAAATTCTTGCTATGGTAGGGTCCCGTAATTACTTTGACACAAAGCATGACGGGAATGTGAACGTGGTGTTAGCGCATAGACAACCAGGTTCATCAATAAAGCCCATTAATTACGCAACAGGTCTCTCAAAAGGTTTTACTGCAGCAACCCCTTTTGTAGATGAGCCTACATGTTTTGAGAATGGGAATTTGCCTAGATACTGTCCCCTTAACTATGACGGAAAATTTCATGGAGTTCAGCAGATGCGTTTTTCTTTAGGAAACTCATTTAATATTCCGGCTGTTAAGATGTTAAAGCTTAATACTATTGAGTCCATGATA